>NZ_JBBEOI010000182.1 GCF_037860755.1 Aquipuribacter hungaricus
GCCGTCGGGCGAGGCGCCGGCGACCCGGTGGCGCGGACCGGCCTGCTGCGCGGGGTCCGTCGCGGGGTGGGTCGCAGGGTCGGTCGCGGGGTCGGTCGCAGCGCCGGCTGCGGTGCCGGTCGTCGCGGTCATGCCGGGAGCCCGTCGGGGAAGCGCGCGCGGACGGCCTGGCCGTGCGCGGGCAGGTCCTCGGCGTCGGCGAGCGCGACGACGTGGTGGGCGACGCCGGCGAGCGCCTGCTCGTCGTAGTCGACGACGTGGACGCCGCGCAGGAACGTCTGCACCGACAGCCCGGACGAGAAGCAGGCGCAGCCGCCGGTGGGCAGGACGTGGTTGGACCCGGCGCAGTAGTCGCCGAGGCTCACCGGCGCCCACCGCCCGACGAAGACGGCGCCGGCGTTGCGGACCCGGGTCGCGCGCTCACGGGCGTCGACGGTGTGGATCTCCAGGTGCTCGGCCGCGTAGGCGTCGACGACCTCCATGCCGGCCTCGAGGTCGTCGACGAGGACGAGCGCGGACTGCGGCCCCGCCAGCGCGGTCGCCACCCGGTCGCGGTGCTTGGTGGCCGCCACCTGGACGACGAGCTCCGCCTGGACGGCCTCGGCGAGGGCGACCGACGGGGTGACGAGGACGGCCCCGGCCATCGGGTCGTGCTCGGCCTGGCTGATGAGGTCGGCGGCGACCTCGGACGGGACGGCGGAGTCGTCGGCGAGGATGCCGATCTCGGTCGGGCCGGCCTCGGAGTCGATGCCGATGACGCCCTTGAGCAGGCGCTTGGCCGCGGCGACGTAGATGTTGCCGGGGCCGGTGACGATGTCGACGCCCGGCACGACGAGGGCGCCGTCGGCGTCACGGGCGCCGTAGGCGAACATCGCGACGGCCTGGGCGCCGCCGACGGCGTACACCTCGTCCACGCCGAGCAGGGCGCAGGCGGCGAGGATCGTCGGGTGCGGCAGGCCGCCGAAGTCCTTCTGCGCGGGGCTGGTGACGGCGATCTGCTCGACGCCGGCCTCCTGCGCGGGGACCACGTTCATGACGACGCTGCTCGGGTAGACCGCGAGGCCGCCCGGCACGTAGAGGCCGACCCGCTCGACGGGGACCCAGCGCTCGGTCACCGTGCCGCCGGGGGCGAGCCGGACCGTCGAGCTCGTGCGGCGCTGGTCGGCGTGGACCAGGCGGGCGCGGCGGACCGACTCCTCCAGCGCGGCGCGGACGGTCGGGTCGAGCGCCTCGAGCGCCTCCTGCAGGGCCGCGACCGGGACCCGCAGGTCGGTGAGGCGGACCCCGTCGAAGCGCTCGGTGGCCTCGACCACCGCGGCGACGCCACGGGCCCGGACGTCGTCGCAGATCGGACGGACGACGGCGAGGGCGCCCTCGACGTCGAGCGCGGCGCGCGGCACCACCCCGCGCAGCTCCCGGTGGTGCAGCACCTGCCCCCGCAGGTCGAGGGTCCGGACGTGGCCCGCGACCGGGGTCCGGGACTCCTCGGCGGCGACGGCGGGGTCGGTCGCGTCGCTGGTGGGGGCGGGGACGGCGGGGGCTGTCTGCACCGGCCCATGGTAGGTGGGGCCCCGCCTGGGTAGCGTCGGCCGGGTGAGCAGCAGGAAGCCCGCGGCGCCCGGCGGGACGCCCGCCACGTCGGTGCTGGAGGAGGCCGGGGTCGCGCACACCCGCCACAGCTACGCCCACGACCCGCGCGCGGTCGCCGACGGCGGGTCCTACGGCATGGAGGCCGCGCACGCGCTGGGCCTGGACCCGGCGACGGTGTTCAAGACGCTGCTCGTCGTGCTCGACGGCGCCCCCCGGCCCGGCCTGGGCGTCGCGGTGCTCCCGGTCACCCACCAGCTGGACCTCAAGGCGGCGGCGCAGGCGCTCGGGGTCAAGCGGGCGAGCATGGCCGACCCCCGCACCGCCGAGCGCTCGACCGGGTACGTCGTCGGCGGCATCTCCCCGGTGGGCCAGCGCACCCCGCTCCCGACGGTCGTCGACGTCTCCGCGACCCGGCACGCGACGGTCTTCGTCAGCGGCGGCAGGCGCGGGCTCGACCTGGGGCTGGCGCCGGCCGACCTGGTCCGGGTGACCGGCGCGGTGGTGGCGCCGGTGACCCGCCGCTGAGGTCCGTCGACGACGCCGGACCCTCCCCCGGGCGGCCCCTGTCGGGGCGACCTACCCTGACCGGATGCGGACCACCGTGCCCCTCTTCCCGCTGGGCACGGTCCTGGTGCCGGGGCTGGTCCTGCCGCTGCACGTGTTCGAGCAGCGCTACCGCGTCCTCGTCGCCGACCTGCTCGCCGCCGCGGAGACCGAGCAGCACTTCGGCGTCGTGGCGATCCGGTCCGGGTTTGAGGTCGGCGACGGCGCCGCCCGCGCCCTGCACCCGGTGGGCACGCTCGCCGAGCTCACCGACGTCGACGCCCTCCCCGACGGCCGCTACGACGTGCAGACCGTCGGCACCCGGCGCTTCCGGCTGCTGTCGGTCGACGACGACTCGGGCCGCCCCGACGCCGCCGTGCCGTACCTGCGCGGCGAGGTCGAGGTGCTCGACGAGCCGGTGGGCGACACCGCGGACCTGCTGGCCGGCTCGGTCCGGGCGGCGTTCGAGCGCTACCGGGCGACGCTGCGCGGAGCCGACAGCGTGCTGCCGCGCGACCCGTCGTTCCTGTCGTACACGGTGGCGGCCAACATGCTGCTGGACCTCGCCGACAAGCAGCGGCTGCTCGAGGCGGCGGACACCTCGGCCCGGCTGCGGCTCGCGCTGCGGCTGCTCGCCCGCGAGGACGTCCTGCTGCGGCTGCTGCGCGCGGTCCCCGCGACCGACGCCGTCCGACGGGTGCCCGGGCTCAACTGACCCCGCGCGCCCCCGGCCCGGTCGTCGCTGTCCCTCAGCCGGCGTGGTCCGGTCGGTCCTTGGTGAGGCGGACCAGGGGTACGGCGGGCTCGGCCGGCGCACCGGCGCCGGGGCTCGCGGCGTCGACAACCGGTCCACCACCGGGCGCCGGGCCGCCGTCGGCCGGGTCGGTGCGGGTGAGCGCCTGCCAGGCCAGCTCCCGGAGCGTGTCGACGGCGACCAGCACCCCGACCCCCAGCGGCCACAGCAGGCACCCGGCCACGACCGCGAGGCTCATGCGCGGGCGGGTCAGCTCCTCGACCGCCTCCGGGCGCACCCCGGGCACCTCCAGCGGGACCGCGGCCGACAGCGCGGCGCCGGTGAGCCAGGCCAGGACCGCGGCGACCAGCCCGCCGACGAGCAGGCCGACGAGCCTCGCCACGCCCCGCTCGTCGTGCTCGTCCTCGCGCGCCAGCACCCACCAGACGCCGCCGACCGCGCCGGCGAGCAGGCACGCCAGCGCGAAGCCGGCGTCGGCCGCGCCCACGGACTGCACGAGGTCGAGGTAGCTGGTGCCCCGCCCGCCGGCGCCGCCGAGCGCGGTCGCCCACCAGCCGAGCCCGACGACCGGTCCGGCCGCGAGCGACAACAGGGCCGCCCGCAGCGCGACCCGGCGCGGGCTGCGCCGCTGGCGACGGCTGGCGGCGCGGGGGCGGCGCCACTCCTCCGGAGTCCCGCTCACCCCAGGCACGCGGGGCCGAGCAGGGCCTTGAGGTCGCCGAAGAGCGCCGGGGTCACGGTCACCCGCAGGCCCTCGTCCAGGCGCATGAGGGTGTCCCGGCCGGGCTGCTGCAGCCGGAGCCGGACCTCGGTGGTGCCCGGGTGGGTGTCGAGGACGCCCTTGAGCCGCTCGACGACGACCGGGGTGCAGCGGGCGAGGTCCATCTGGATCGTGACGGGCCCGTCGGTGCTGGCGTCGATGTCGGGCAGCGTGATCTCGGTGGCGCGCACGCTCACGCCGTCGTCGCCGCGGTTGAGGTCGCCCTTGACGACCACCACCACGTCCTCGCCGAGCACCGGGCCGGCGATCTCGTACTGGCTGGGGAAGACGAGCACCTCCACCGAGCCGGCGAGGTCCTCCACGGTGACGATGGCCCACGTCTTGCCGGCCTTGGAGATCTTGCGCTGCACGCCCGTGACCAGGCCGGCGATGGTCACCTTCGCCCGGTCCTCGTACCGCTCGTCGGTCGCCAGCTGCGCGATGGTCACGTCGGCGAGCCGGGCCAGGACGCCTTCGATCCCGCTCAGCGGGTGGTCGGAGACGTAGAGCCCGAGCATGGAGCGCTCGCGGGACAGCAGCTCCTTCTTGTCCCACTCGGGCAGGTCGGGCACGACGACGCTGACACCGGTCGCGATGTCGTCCTCGCCGGGCGGGCCGTCGCCCATGAGCGAGGCGAACAGGTCGAACTGCCCGTCGGCCTGCTTCCGCTTGAGCGCGACCGCCTCGTCGACCGCGTCCTCGAGCACGGCCGTCAGCGCCCTACGGGTGTGGCCCATCCCGTCGAACGCGCCCGCCGCGACGAGGGACTCCACGGTCCGCTTGTTGCACACCGGCGCGGGCACCTTGTCGAGGAAGTCCCGGAAGTCCGCGTACGGGCCCTTCTCGGCGCGCGCGGCGACGACCAGGTCGACGACCGCGCCGCCGACGTTGCGCACCGCCTCCAGGCCGAAGCGGATGGAGCCGCCGACCGGGGTGTAGTCCCGGTCGGAGGTGTTGACGTCCGGCGGGAGCACCTCGATGCCCATCCGCCGGCACTCCTGCAGGTAGATCGCCGACTTGTCCTTGTCGTCGCGGACCGACGTCAGCAGGGCGGCCATGTACTCGGCCGGGTAGTTGGCCTTGAGGTAGGCCGTCCAGTAGCTGACCAGGCCGTACGCCGCGGAGTGCGCCTTGTTGAAGGCGTAGTCGGAGAACGGGACGAGGATGTCCCACAGCGTCTTGATCGACTCGTCGGAGTAGCCGTTGTCCTTCATGCCGTCGCGGAAGCCGACGTACTCCGCGTCGAGGACCTCGCGCTTCTTCTTGCCCATGGCCCGTCGCAGCAGGTCGGCCTTGCCGAGCGAGTAGCCGGCCAGGCGCTGGGCGATCGCCATCACCTGCTCCTGGTAGACGATGAGGCCGTACGTCGTCCCGAGGATGGGCTCGAGCGCCTCGGCCAGCTCCGGGTGCGGGTAGCTCACCGCCTGCAGGCCGTTCTTGCGCAGCGCGTAGTTGGTGTGCGAGCCCGCGCCCATCGGGCCCGGCCGGTACAGGGCACCGACGGCGGAGATGTCCTCGAAGTTGTCGGGCTTCATCTGGCGGAGCAGGGCGCGCATCGGGCCGCCGTCGAACTGGAACACCCCGAGGGTGTCGCCGCGGCCGAGCAGCTCGTAGGTGAGCGGGTCGGTCGGGTCCTTGCTGAGGGCGTCCAGGTCGACCTCGGTGCCGACGTTGGCCTTCACGTTCTTGAGGGCGTCGTCGAGGATCGTGAGGTTGCGCAGGCCGAGGAAGTCCATCTTGACCAGGCCGAGCGTCTCGCAGCTCGGGTAGTCGAACTGCGTGATGATCTGGCCGTCCTGCTCCCGGCGCATGATCGGGATCAGGTCGAGCAGCGGGGCGCTGGACATGATGACGCCGGCCGCGTGCACGCCCCACTGGCGCTTGAGGTTCTCCAGCCCGCGCGCCCGGTCGACGACGCCGCGCGCCTCGGTGTCGGTGGCGTAGAGGGTGCGGAACTCGCCGGCCTCGGCGTAGCGCTTGTGCTCGGGGTCGAAGATCCCCGACAGCGGGATGTCCTTGCCCATGACGCCGGGCGGCATCGCCTTGGTGAGCCGCTCCCCCATGGAGAACGGGTGGCCCATGACGCGCGAGGCGTCCTTGAGGGCCTGCTTGGCCTTGATGGTGCCGTAGGTGACGATCATGGCGACCCGGTCGTCGCCGTAGCGCTCGGTGACGTACCGGATGACCTCGGCGCGGCGGCGCTCGTCGAAGTCGATGTCGAAGTCGGGCATCGACATGCGCTCGGGGTTGAGGAACCGCTCGAAGATCAGGCCGTGCTGCAGCGGGTCGAGGTCGGTGATCCCCATCGCGTACGCGCACATCGACCCGGCGCCCGAGCCGCGGCCCGGGCCCACGCGGATGCCGTTGCTCTTGGCCCAGCCGATGAAGTCGGCGACGACCAGGAAGTAGCCCGGGTAGCCCTTGGAGACGATGACCTCGGTCTCGTAGGCGGCCTGCTTGCGGACGTCGTCGGGGATGCCGCCGGGGTAGCGGGCGTGCAGGCCGCGCTCGACCTCCTTGATGAACCACGAGGTCTCGTCCTCGCCCTCGGGGCACGGGAAGCGCGGCATGTACCGGCCCTCGCCCTCGGTGAAGCTGACGTCGCACCGCTCGGCGATGAGCAGGGTGTTGTCGCACGCCTCGGGCAGCTCGCGGAACAGGTGGCGCATCTCGGCCGGGGACTTGAGGTAGTAGCCGTCGCCGTCGAACTTGAAGCGCTTGGGGTCGTCCAGCCGGGACCCGGACTGCACGCACAGCAGCACCTCGTGGGCGGCGGCGTCGGCCTGCGTCGTGTAGTGCAGGTCGTTGGTGGCCACGAGCGGCAGGTCGAGGTCCCGGGCGATGCGCAGCAGGTCCTCGCGGACCCGGCGCTCGATCTCCAGGCCGTGGTCCATGAGCTCGCAGAACACGTTGCCGGCGCCGAACAGGTCCTTGAGCTCGGCGGCCGCGCGGCGGGCCTCCTCGTACTGGCCGAGCCGGAGCCTGGTCTGGACCTCTCCCGACGGGCAGCCCGTGGTCGCGATGAGGCCGTGGTGGTAGCTCTCGAGGATCTCCCGGTCCATGCGCGGCTTGAAGTAGAAGCCCTCGAGGCTGGCCAGGCTGGAGAGCCGGAACAGGTTGTGCATGCCCTGCGTGGTCTCGGCCAGCAGCGTCATGTGCGTGTACGAGCCGGACCCCGCGACGTCGTCGCCGGGGCTGCTGCCGGCGTCGCCCCACTTGACCCGGGTGCGGTCGAACCGGCTGGTCCCGGGGGTGATGTACGCCTCGGTGCCGATGATCGGCTTGATGCCGGCCTTGGTCGCCTTGGACCAGAACTCGTAGGCCCCGAACACGTTGCCGTGGTCGGTCATCGCCACCGAGCCCATGCCCAGCCGGGCCGTCTCCGCGAAGAGCTCACCGACCCGCGCGGCACCGTCGAGCATCGAGTACTCGGTGTGGACGTGGAGGTGGGCGAACGACTCGGCGGACATCGTCGGCGAGTCTAGGTCGGCCCCCGGACGCTACGGGCACGGCTCGCGGAGGGGGCCGCGGGGCGGGGCTCGCGGCCGGCCGCGGGCCGGCCCGGGGCGGGGTCCGGCG
>NZ_JBBEOI010000183.1 GCF_037860755.1 Aquipuribacter hungaricus
TACGATCCGACTTCTCGACGTCGCCGCCGAGCTGGCCGCGGCCCGCGACGGGTCGCACCGGGCGGTCGGGCGGCTGGTGTCGGTGGTCTCCGACGGCGGGCCGCAGCTGCGCGAGGTGGCCGCGGCGCTGGCCGACGGCACGGCCGGCTCGGCGTGGGTCGTGGGCCTGACCGGCTCGCCCGGGGTGGGGAAGTCGACGACCGTCTCCGCGCTGGTCACGGAGCTGCGCCGGCGGGGCCGGCGGGTGGGCGTGCTCGCGGTCGACCCGTCCTCGCCGTTCTCGGGCGGCGCGCTGCTCGGTGACCGGGTGCGGATGGGCGGGCACGCCCTCGACGAGGGGGTGTACGTCCGGTCGATGGCCTCCCGGGGGCACCTGGGCGGGCTGGCCGCGACCACGCCGCAGGCGGTCCGTGTGCTCGAGGCCGCCGGGGTGGACGTGGTCGTCGTCGAGACCGTCGGCGTGGGCCAGAGCGAGGTCGAGGTGGCCGCGCTCGCCGACACGACGGTCGTGCTGCTCGCGCCCGGCATGGGGGACGGCGTGCAGGCCGCCAAGGCCGGCATCCTCGAGGTCGGCGACGTGCTGTGCGTCAACAAGGCCGACCGGGACGGCGCGGACGCCACCGTCCGCGAGCTGCGCCAGTCGGTCGCGCTCGGCGCCGACGGCCGGGAGCCGGGGGACTGGCGGCCCGCCGTCGTCCGCACGGTGGCCTCCGCCGGTGACGTCACCGAGCTCGTCGACGCCCTGGACGCCCACCGGACCTGGGCCCAGGAGCACGGCCGCGCCGAGGACCTGCGCCGGCGCCGCGCCGCCGGAGAGGTGCGCGCGCTGGGGCTGGCACGGCTCACGGCCGCCTTCGGGCGCCTGGGCGGCGGCGGCCTGCTCGACGAGGTCGCCGCCGAGGTGGCCGCCGGGCGGCTCGACCCGTTCAGCGGGGCCGACCGGCTCGTCGCCTCCGTCGAGGGCTGACCCCCGGGGGCCTGGTCGCCGGGCGGTCCGCCGGTGCGGGCCGGCGGGAGGCCGCGGTCTACCGTGGCGGCCGTGCTGGTCGCCTTCTCCCTGGCCCCGTCCACCTCCGGCGAGGACGGCTCGGTCTCCGACGCCGTCGCCGAGGTCGTCGCCCTCGTGCGCGCCTCGGGGCTGCCCCACCGGACCGACGCCATGTTCACGACCATCGAGGGCAGCTGGGCGGAGTGCACCGAGCTCGTCGGGCTGTGCATCGACGTGCTCACGGCCCGGGCGCCGCGGGTCTCGCTGGTGCTCAAGGCCGACGTCCGCCCGGGCCGCACCGGCGAGCTCACCGCCAAGCTGGACCGCCTCGAGGAGGCCGTCGAGCGCCTCGACCGGGGCTGAGCGCCGGCCCCGGGACGCAGGGCCCGGTGCGCGGGCCCGCGCCGCGGGGCAGGATGCCCCGATGACGGCCCCCGACCCGACGTCCGCGCCCACCGCACCCGGCGACGCCCGGCGGGGGGACGGAGGCACCGGCGGGCGTGCCGACCACGGCACCGCGGACGTGGTCCGGGCGGTCGCGGTCGTCGTCGCCGCCGTGGCGCAGGTCGTCTGCAGCCCGCTCGGCGCGGCCCTGCCCGGGGCCCGCAGCGTCGCCGACGTGTCCGACGCCTACACGACCGTCATCACCCCGGCCGGGTACGCCTTCGCCATCTGGGGGCTGATCTTCCTCGGCTGCCTCGCCTGGGCGGTCTACCAGGCGCTGCCGTCGCAGCTGGGCCGGAGCGTGCACCGTCGCGCGGGCTGGCCCCTCGCCGTCGCGTTCGCCGCGAACGCCGCGTGGGAGACGGTGTTCCCGCGGGACGGCACCTGGGTGCTCGTCGCGCAGGGGCTCATCGTCGTCGCCGTGGCCGCGTCGGCCACGGCGCTCGGCCGGCTCCAGGACCCCGAGCCGCAGGGCCTCGCGCGGCTGCTGCCCTCCGCCGTGGCGGCGCTGCTGCTGGGCTGGGTGACCATCGCCACCGTCGCCAACGTCGGCATCACCGGGGTGTACCTGGGCGCCCCCGCCCAGGGCGGCCTCGCCGAGGGCGCCGGCATCGTCGCGCTGCTCGCCGCCGCGGCCGTGGTCCTCGACGTGACCCTGCGGCTGCGGACCTCGGCCGGCCCGTTCGCCCTGGCCGCCGGCTGGGGCCTGCTCGCGGTCGCCCGCCACGACCCGCCCTTCGCGGTCGGCATCGCGGCGTGGGTCGCCGTCGCCGTGGTGGTCGCCGGCCTCGGCGTGCAGGTGTGGCGGACCCGGCGCCCGGTGCGGGTGCTGGTCGGCTGAGGCCGGTGGCTCAGCCGAGGTCGACCGCTCCCGGGGCGGTCAGCCGGGGCCGGGCTCGTAGAGCGGGCCGAGGTCGACCTGGACCGCCGGCGTCAGGTCGTCGCCGGCGAGGACGGTGAGGGCGAGCCGACCCCCGTCGGCGGCCTGGTCGCCCGTGCCGATGACCTCGCGCGTGGCGACGACGGTCTCCCCGTCGGCCGCCAGGGCCACGGTGACCCCGTAGTCCGCGGGGTCCCACCGGCCGGCCTCCCGTGGGGTGCCGTCCTCGGCGAGGGCGACGGCCACGAGCCCCGCCGAGAAGGTGTCGGTCGCCTCGTCGTACCCGTCGACCGGCAGGACCGCCGTCCTGCGCTCCGGCAGGTAGGCGAAGAGCCGGCTGTCCCACTCCGTCGAGCTGGACGTCCCGGGCCACACCACCTGGCCGAGCACGCCGGGGGCTGCGAGGTCGCGCACGTCGTAGGTCTCCACCTTGGCCCCGGTGAGCGTGCCGTCCGCCTCGCCGGCCTGGCCGACCCCGAGCAGGACGTCGTCCCCGACCGGGTGCAGGTAGCCGGAGTACCCGGTCACCTTGAGCTCACCGAGGACGCGCGGGTCTGCCGGGTCGGAGAGGTCGACCGTGTACAGCGGGTCGGTCTGCCGGAACGTCACCACCACGGCGAGGTCGTCGAACCACCGCAGCGAGCGGATCTGCTCGCCCGGACCCAGTCCGTCCACCCGGCCGGTCTCGACCAGCCCGTCGGTGGTCTCCCGCAGCACGACGACGCTCGAGCTGGTCGACGGCGCGGCCGACGACGCGGCGTCCCCGGCGCCGGGCACCGCGGAGGGAACCGACCCTGCGGCGGCAGGGCCCTCCGACGTCGTGCCCACCCGGAGGTGGCCGTCGGCGGCGTCCAGCGCCCAGGAGCCCAGCAGCCAGCCGTCGACGCTGCCCGACCCCAGGTAGTCCGTGCTCGTGCCCTCGGTCGTGAAGCCGTGCAGCTCGGTGGTCGTCCGCCAGCCCTCCGCCGTCCGCCACGTCCAGCCGCCCCGCGTGGTGGCCACGTACAGCCGGTCCGTGGAGGCGTAGACCAGGGAGCCGTCGGCGCTCACCGACGTGGTGCCGAGCAGCGGCTCGTCCGCCGCAGGGTCGAGGGCGAGGACCGTCAGCGTGCCGGGCCCCGCGCTCTCGGCCGGGTGCGCGACCGACCCGCACGGCACCGGTGACGTGCCGACGACCGCGCCGTCGGAGTCCCGGGTCACCAGGTCGGGCAGCCAGGCGGTCGCGTCGGCGTCCCGGACCGCCTGCTCGTTGAGCGCCTCCGCCTCCGTGACGAGGGCGGCGTCGGGCTCGGGGGCGACCTCCAGGCCGGCCGTCGAGCGCTCCTGCTGCAGCGTCCACGGGTCGGTGAGGGCCAGGGTGGGTCCGGAGGTCGTGACGACCCGGACGGTCCCCCCGGTGGCGCGGGCGGACACGTAGCCGCCCTCCACCTCGGTGCGGTCGGCCACGACCGGCGCCGTCGGGTCCGAGACGTCGACCGTGGTGACGGTGGTCGTCGAGGTCCCCCAGCCGGGGACCACGCCCACGGGCACGCGAAGACTTGCGGCGGCCGCGCCCGTCCCGGCTGTCCCCGGCAGGGAGGCCGAGCCGAGCACCACCACCCGGTCCCCGACCACCAGCAGCTCGGAGGACGACCGCCAGTCCCCGCCCTCGGGGCCGGGGTCACCGGTACCCAGGTCCACGGTGCCCAGCACCGACCCCGAGTCCGTGTCGGCGACGAGGAGGCGGCGCTCGGTGAGGGTGTAGGCCAGGCCGTCGACGAGCTTGAGTCGGCTCGGCTCGTCCACGCCGTCCTCCTGCACGTTCGTCCCCGTGCCGGAGGAGCCGACCGCGGCGCCGGTCCCGCCGACGGCGGCCGCGGCGTCGGCCCCCGCCCCTGCGGGTGCGCCGGCTGCCGACCGGGCGAGCGTCCCCTCCTCGGTGACGGCCATCCCGCCGCCGGCCCCGTCCATGCCGTACGCCCCGACCCGTTCCAGGGCCGAGTCGCGGTACCAGCCCACGAGCTCCTCGCAGGAGTCGAAGCTGGTGAGGGAGGCCGCCCGGGCCGACGGCGCCCCGGCCACGTCGACCGCGACCACCGCCGCCCCGGTCGCGACCGCGACCCCCGTCGCCAGGGCGAGCGCCCGACCGGTGCGCCTGCGTGCCGGGACCGTCCTGCCACCGCTGCCGACCATGACGACCTCCGCCGCTCGTGCCCCGCGCCGCCGCGGTGCCTCGTCGCTGGGACGCGGCCCGGGCACCCCCGGTTCCACCGGGTCGTAGCATCGGCCCTGTCCCGCGACCCGGGACGGACCCGCACCCTGCCGAACCCGACACAGCCGTCGGTCAGGAGGACCCCATGGACGACGCCCGCGCACGCTGGCAGGCCCGCTTCGACTCCGCCCTCACCGCCGGGCGGGTCCGCGACGCCGACTTCACCACCCTGTCCGGCCAGGAGGTCGACCCGGTCTACGGACCGCCCGACGGGGCCCCGGTCGACGAGCGCGTCGGGTGGCCGGGGGAGTACCCGTTCACCCGCGGGCTGCACCCCACCGGGTACCGCGGCCGCGCCTGGACCATCCGGCAGTTCGCCGGCTTCGGCAACGCCGAGCAGTCCAACGACCGCTACCGCAAGATCCTCGCCAACGGCGGCGGTGGCCTGTCGGTCGCCTTCGACATGCCGACGCTCATGGGCAAGGACTCCGACGACCCGCGCAGCCTCGGGGAGGTCGGGCACTGCGGCGTCGCCATCGACTCCGCGGCCGACATGGAGGTGCTGTTCCGCGGCATCCCGCTGGACGAGGTCACCACCTCCATGACGATCTCCGGGCCCGCGGTCCCGGTGTTCTGCATGTACCTGGTCGCGGCCGAGCGGGCCGGGGTGGACACCCGCCGGCTCGACGGCACGCTGCAGACGGACATCTTCAAGGAGTACATGGCGCAGAAGGAGTGGCTCTTCGGGCCCGGACCCCACCTGCGGCTCATCGGCGACCTGCTCGAGCACTGCGCCGCGGAGGTGCCGCGCTACAAGCCGGTGTCGGTGTCGGGGTACCACATCCGCGAGGCCGGCTCCACGGCCGCGCAGGAGCTCGCGTTCACCCTCGCCGACGGCTTCGCCTACGTCGAGCTCGGCCTGTCGCGGGGCCTGGACGTCGACGTCTTCGCCCCCGGTCTGTCGTTCTTCTTCGACGCCCACATCGACCTGTTCGAGGAGGTCGCCAAGTTCCGGGCGGCCCGGCGGATCTGGGCGCGCTGGCTGCGCGAGCGCTACGGCGCGACGACCGACAAGGCCCAGTGGCTGCGCTTCCACACCCAGACCGCCGGGGTGTCCCTCACCGCCCAGCAGCCGTACACCAACGTCGTCCGCACGGCCGTCGAGGCGCTCGCCGCCGTCTTCGGCGGCACCAACAGCCTGCACACCAACGCCCTCGACGAGACCCTCGCCCTGCCCAGCGAGCAGGCCGCGGAGATCGCGCTGCGCACCCAGCAGGTGCTCGCGGAGGAGACCGGCGTCGCGAACGTCGCCGACCCGCTCGGCGGCTCCTGGTACGTGGAGGCGCTGACCGACCGGATGGAGGCGGACGCCGAGCGCATCTTCGCCACCATCGAGGCGATGGGGGAGGCCGGCCGCGACCGCGCCGCCGACGGCTCGGTGGTCCACGAGGTCGGGCCGATGACCTCCGGCGTGCTCCGGGGCATCGAGGACGGCTGGTTCCTCGCCGAGATCGCCGACGCCTCGTTCGCCTACCAGGTCGCGCTGGAGAAGGGCGAGAAGCGGGTCGTCGGCGTCAACTGCCACACCGAGTCGGTGAGCACGCCGCTGGAGATCCTCCGCGTCGGCCACGAGGTGGAGACCGACCAGGTCGCGGCCCTGCAGGCCCGGCGTTCCGCGCGCGACGACGGGGCCGTGCGGGCCGCCCTGGCGGACCTGCTCGCGGCCGCGCGGGACGGGCGCAACATGGTGCCGCCCATGCTGCAGGCCTGCCGGGCCGAGGCGACGCTGGGCGAGATCTGCGGCCTGCTGCAGGAGGAGTGGGGCGGCTACACCGAGCCGGCCCGGTTCTGACGCCGCGCGAGGCCTGCCGGAGGACCCGGGGCGCGGCCTGCCGGAGGACCCGGCGCGGCCTGCCGGGGTGCCGGGACCCCCGCCCCTATCCTCGCGGGCGTGGTGCCTCGGTTCGTCCCCACGGCTGTGGCGGCGGTCGGGCTGGTCCTCCTCGTCGTCGGCCTCGTCATGCTCACCGCCGCGCGCCCGCCGCAGCAGGTGACCGGGACCGCCGAGGCCGCCCCCGTGCTCGTCACCGCACCCGGGGCGCTGGCGCTGACGGGCCGACCGGTGCAGGTGGACGTGGAGGGCCAAGCCTTCGTCGGGCTCGGCCGCGGCACCGAGGTGGCCGCGTGGCTCGACGGGGTCGGCGCCACCCAGGTCGACGGCGTCGCCACCGCGACGACCCTGGCCACCACCGACCTGCCCGGCGACGACCCCGCGTCCGTGGTGCCCCCGGCCGACCCCGCGCTGGCCGACGTCTGGCAGACCGAGCAGAGCGGCGAGGACGTCACCGTGCGGCTCGACGCCCCGGCCGCCGAGCAGGTGCTGGCCGTGGTGGCCCCCGCCGGCGCGGCCGTGACGCTCACCTGGGACCGCCCCGCGCGCCACCCGGGCGCGTGGCCGCTCGTCGTGGTCGGCGCGCTCGAGGCCGTGCTCGGCCTGCTGTGGCTCGTCGCGCTCAACGCCCGTCGCCGGCGCCGCGCCCGCAGGGGACGCGCGTGAGCCGGGCGAGGAGCCTGCCGGGCCGCGCCGGTCTGGGCGCGGGCGCGTGCCT
>NZ_JBBEOI010000184.1 GCF_037860755.1 Aquipuribacter hungaricus
TGGCCTCCGACTTCGAGGTCGTGCTCGCCGCCGACCTCACCGGTCCGGGCAGCCCGGCGCGCCCGGCCGCGCTCGACGGTGTCGCGGTCGCCGCGCCCGACGGCTCGGTGGCCGTGCTCCACGTCGGCGACCTGCTGCGCTGGGTGGCCTCGCCCGACGGTCCTGCCCTGGTGATGCACGACGCCAAGCCGCAGCTGCACGCCCTGGCCCGCGCCGCCTGGGCCCGCGGCCTGGGTCCGCTCGCGGCCGACGCCGCCGACGACGACCCGACGACGACGGGGGAGGGCCACGACGGCCGTGACGGCGGCACCGGCGGTGCGACCGACGACGACGTGGTCGGCGAGGACGGCACCACCGGCGCCCGCGCGGTCGCGTCGAGCATCGCCGGCCTGCCCTCGGGCGACACGTCGCTCGCGGCGTACCTGTGCCGGCCCGACCAGCGCTCCTACGACCTCGCCGACCTGTCCGTCCGCCACCTGGGCCGGACCCTGGTCACCGCCGAGCCCGTCGTCGAGGGCCAGCCCGTGGAGGAGCAGCTGAGCCTGGGCCTGGACGGCGCCGCGGAGCAGGTCGAGGACACCCCGGAGGACCTCGCCGACGCCGCCCGCGCCCGCCGTGACCTGCGCGCCGGCATCCGTGCCGCGGCCGTCGCGGAGCTCGACGCCGTGCTGCTCGGCGAGCTCGAGGAGCGCGAGGGCACCGCGCTCCTGGCCGACCTCGAGCTGCCGCTGGAGCGGCTGCTCGTCCGGCTCGAGAGCACCGGCATCGCCGTGGACGTCGAGCACCTGGAGCAGCTGCGCGAGCACTACGACGTCCGGGTGTCGGAGGCGGCGCGCCTGGCGTACGCCGAGATCGACGAGGAGATCAACCTCGGCTCGCCCAAGCAGCTGCAGCGCGTGCTGTTCGAGAAGCTCGAGATGCCCAAGACCAAGCGGACCAAGACCGGGTTCACCACCGACGCCGAGGCGCTGCAGGACCTCTACGAGTCCACCGAGCACCCGTTCCTGCTCCACCTCCTCGAGCACCGCGACGCGATCCGGCTGCGCCAGACCGTCGAGGGCCTCCTCGCCTCGGTGGGCGAGGACGGCCGGATCCGGACGACGTTCCAGCAGACCATCGCCGCGACCGGCCGGCTGAGCTCGACCGACCCCAACCTGCAGAACATCCCGATCCGCACCGAGGAGGGCCGGCGCATCCGCAGCGGCTTCGTCGTCGGCTCCGACGCCACCGGCCCGCTCGAGACCATCATGAGCGCCGACTACAGCCAGATCGAGATGCGGATCATGGCGCACCTGTCCGGCGACGAGGGCCTGGTCGAGGCGTTCACGGCCGGGGAGGACCTGCACCGCTTCGTCGGTTCCCGCGTCTTCCAGGTCGAGCCGGCCGACGTGTCGTCCGAGATGCGCTCCAAGGTCAAGGCGATGAGCTACGGGCTGGCGTACGGGCTCAGCGCGTTCGGGCTGTCCCGCCAGCTGCGCATCCCGGTCGACGAGGCCCGCGGGCTCATGGACGAGTACTTCATGCGCTTCGGCGGCGTACGGGACTACCTGCGCGGCGTCGTCGACCAGGCCCGCAAGGACGGCTGGACCGCGACGCTGCTCGGGCGGCGCCGCTACCTGCCCGACCTCACCAGCGACAACCGGCAGCGCCGCGAGGCGGCCGAGCGGATGGCGCTCAACGCCCCGATCCAGGGCTCCGCCGCCGACCTCATCAAGGTCGCCATGCTCCGGGTGCAGGAGCGGCTCGACGCGGAGGACCTGCGCTCGCGCATGCTCCTGCAGGTCCACGACGAGCTCGTCCTCGAGGTCGCCCCCGGCGAGCTGGACCGGGTGCAGGAGATCGTGCTCGAGGGGATGGGCGGGGCCGCTGACCTCGCGGTGCCCCTGGAGGTGCAGGTCGGCCTCGGCCGGTCCTGGTTCGACGCCGCGCACTGACCCCGCCGGCGTCACCCGGCCGGCCCCTCAGGCCCGGGCGTGGTCCGGCCGATCCTGGCTGGGGTCGGGTCCCACCGACCTCGGTCTCGACGGACGGTGGCATCCCGTGTCCTCCCAGCTCTCCCCGCTCGTGCGCCCCTCCCGGTGGCGCCGCGTCTCGCTGCGCACCCGCCTGCTCGCTCTCGTGGTGGCCGCGGTGCTCGGGATGGTGACGGTCGCCGTCATCGGCGCGCTGCAGGTGCGGAGCACCATCGAGGCCGAGCAGCGCCAGACGGCGCAGTCGGCGGTGGAGACGGCGCTCGGCGTCGTCGCGTACTTCGGCTCCCAGGAGGAGGCGGGCGTCCTCGACCGCGAGGAGGCCCAGGCGGCCGCCAAGGACGCCTTGCGCGAGCTCCGCTACGCCGGCGAGGAGTACTTCTGGGTGAACGACATGACCCCGAGCATGGTCATGCACCCCGTGAAGCCGGAGCTGGACGGCACCGACCTGTCCGCCAACGAGGACCCCACCGGGAAGAAGCTCTTCGTCGAGATGGTCGACGTCGTCGAGCGCGACGGCAGCGGCTTCGTCTCGTACATGTGGCCCAAGCCCGGCGAGGAGGACCCGCAGCCCAAGGTGTCCTTCGTCGCCGGCTACGAGCCGTGGGGCTGGGTCGTGGGCTCCGGCGTCTACGTCGCCGACCTCGACGGCGCCTTCCGCGCCGAGCTGCTCGGGATGCTGCTGTGGTGCCTGCCCGTGGTGGCGCTCACCGTGGTGCTGTCCCTGCTCGTGGCCCGGAGCATCAGCCGGCCGCTGCGCGAGATGACCGACGTGCTCGGCACGGGCGACCTCGGCCGCCGCCTGCCCACCGACGGCAGCGGCACCGAGCTGGACCGCCTGGCCGTCGCCGTCAACACCACGCTGGGCGCGGTCGCGGAGGTCGTGGCCCGGGTGACCGCGGCGTCGGAGCGGCTCGGCGAGTCCGCCCGCACCCTGTCCAGCACCAGCCGCGCCATCGCCGGCACCGCCGAGCGCTCGAGCGGGCAGACCCGCGAGGTCACGGCCGCCGCCGACGAGGTGAGCTCCGGGATGGAGGCGGTGGCCGCGGGCGCCGACCAGATGGGCGCCTCGATCCGCGAGATCGCGCACAACGCCACCGAGGCCGCCCGCGTGGCGGGCACCGCCGTGGAGGCCGCCCGCAGCGCGACCGCGACCGTCGCCCGCCTGGGGGAGTCCTCGGCGGAGATCAGCGAGGTCGTCAAGGTCATCACCGCGATCGCCGGGCAGACCAACCTGCTGGCGCTCAACGCCACGATCGAGGCCGCGCGGGCGGGGGAGTCCGGCAAGGGCTTCGCGGTCGTCGCGAGCGAGGTCAAGGAGCTCGCCCGCGAGACGGCCGAGGCCACCGAGCACATCGCCCGCCGGATCCAGGCCATCCAGGCCGACACCGGCAGCGCCGTCGAGGCCATGGGCAGCGTCACCGCCGTCATCGGCGACATCGACGGCTACCAGACGAGCATCGCCTCCGCGGTCGAGGAGCAGACCGCGACCACCGGGGAGATGAGCCGGGCCATCTCGCGCGCCGCCGGCACCGGCCGGTCCATCGCGGCGCTCGTCGCCGAGGCCGCCCGCGGCACGGAGGAGACGCGCGACGGCGTCGACGAGGTGCAGGCCGCGGCCGACGACCTGGTGCGGACGTCGCGCGAGCTGCTCGACTCGGTCGCGGGCTTCTCGCGCTAGGTCCCGGCGGCACTGGCCCCGGCAGCCGGGGCCGGTGCCCTAGGGCCGCCTGGTGACCATGACCAGGGTGCCGGGGACGTACTCCCCGCGCAGCGGCGACCAGCCGCCCCACGTGACCGTCGTCTCCTCGGGCCACTCCGGCTCCAGCAGGTCCTCCAGCACCAGCCCGGCGTCGCGGACCAGGCGCACCCAGTCCCCGACCGTGCGGTGGTGCTCGACGTAGTCCAGCGCGCCGTCCGGGGTCCGCTCGACGTAGGGGCGGCGGTCGAAGTACGACATCGACACCCGCAGGCCGTCCCAGCCGGGGTCGTCGGGCAGCGCCCACCGGAACGGGTGGCTCGTGCTGGCGACGAACCGGCCGCCGGGGCGCAGCACCCGCGCCACCTCGCCCAGGACAGCCCCGGCGTCGGCGACGAACGGCAGCGCGCCGTAGGCGGAGAACGCGACGTCGACCGAGGCGTCGGCCAGCGGGACCCGGCAGGCGTCGGCCACCACCGCCGGCGTCCCCCCGCCGCGCATGGCGAGCATCGCCCCCGACAGGTCCAGCGCCACGGCGCGCGCCCCCTGCGCGGCGAGCCACCGCGTGCCCTGCGCGGCTCCGGCGCCGACCTCCAGCACCACCTGGCCCAGGAGGCCGGCGGGGTCGCCGAGCAGCGCCTCGTCGGCCTCGTCGAGACCCTCCGGGCACCAGACCAGGCGGGCCGGCAGGTCGGCGGGCCGGGCCACCGGTCCGGTGCCGGCCGCGGGGCGGCCCTCGTCCTCGCCGGCACCCTCGGCCCCCTCGCCCGGGGCGTCGCGCAGGCCGGCGAGGAACGGCGCGTGCTCGGCCTGGTACGCCTCGGCCTCGCGGTCCCACCACGACCGTGACGCCCGGACGACGTCCTCGGCGGGCAGGGCGTCCTCGACGGCCGCGGTCGTGCCCTCCGGGGCGTGCGGGATGCTGTCCGGGCTCACCCGCGGAAGCGTCCCAGACCGTCGCGGCGCCGGGGGCCCAGGCCCGGCGGGCGTCGCCGCGCCGTCGCGTTGACCCCCCGTGTCACAGATCAGTAGACTGCTGACGCGCACGTCCGTGCGGCATCCCGCCCTCAGCATCCACCCTCCGGAGCCCCTACTTCATGACCACCACCACGACTGCACCTGTCAGCAGCTCCCGCGTCGCGATCGTCGCCGTCAACGACATCGGCAGCGCCGAGGACTTCATGGCAGCGGTCGACGAGACCATCAAGTACTTCGGGGACGGCGACCTCGTCTCCGGCACCATCGTCAAGGTCGACCGGGACGAGGTGCTCCTCGACATCGGCTACAAGACCGAGGGCGTCATCCCCTCCCGCGAGCTGTCGATCAAGCACGACGTCGACCCCAACGAGGTCGTCAAGGTCGGCGACGAGGTCGAGGCCCTGGTCCTCCAGAAGGAGGACAAGGAAGGCCGCCTCATCCTGTCCAAGAAGCGCGCGCAGTACGAGCGTGCCTGGGGCAAGATCGAGACGGTCAAGGAGGAGGACGGCGTCGTCTCCGGCACCGTCATCGAGGTCGTCAAGGGTGGGCTCATCCTCGACATCGGCCTGCGCGGCTTCCTGCCCGCCTCCCTCGTGGAGATGCGCCGGGTGCGCGACCTCCAGCCGTACGTCGGCAAGGAGCTCGAGGCCAAGATCATCGAGCTGGACAAGAACCGCAACAACGTCGTCCTGTCCCGCCGCGCGTGGCTCGAGCAGACCCAGTCCGAGGTCCGCACGACGTTCCTCAAGCAGCTCGCCCGCGGCCAGATCCGCACCGGCGTCGTGTCCTCGACGGTCAACTTCGGGGCGTTCGTCGACCTCGGTGGCGTCGACGGCCTCGTGCACGTCTCCGAGCTGTCCTGGAAGCACATCGACCACCCGACCGAGGTCGTCGAGATCGGCCAGGAGGTCACGGTCGAGGTGCTCGACATCGACATGGAGCGCGAGCGCGTCTCCCTGTCGCTGAAGGCCACCCAGGAGGACCCCTGGCAGCACTTCGCCCGCACCCACGGCCTCGGCCAGGTCGTGCCGGGCAAGGTCACCAAGCTGGTGCCCTTCGGTGCGTTCGTGCGCGTCGAGGACGGCATCGAGGGCCTGGTCCACATCTCCGAGCTGGCCGAGCGCCACGTGGAGATCCCGGAGCAGGTCGTCCAGGTCGGCGACGACATCTTCGTCAAGGTCATCGACGTCGACCTCGAGCGTCGCCGGATCTCGCTGTCGCTCAAGCAGGCCAACGACGGCGGCATCGCCGACGAGTCGTCGGAGTTCGACCCCACGCTCTACGGCATGGCGGCCGAGTACGACGAGCAGGGCAACTACAAGTACCCGGACGGCTTCGACCCCGAGACGGGCGAGTGGCTCCCGGGCTTCGAGACCCAGCAGGCCGAGTGGGAGAAGCAGTACGCCGAGGCGCAGAAGCGCTGGGAGGCCCACAAGGAGCAGGTCGTGTCCGCCCAGAAGGCGGAGCTCGAGGCCGGTTCCGCGACCTCCTCGTCGTCGTCGAGCTCGAGCAGCAGCCCGTCCTCGACCTCCACGGCGACGTCCTACGCCAGCGGCGGGGACGACGAGCCGGCGGCCGGCACGCTGGCCTCCGACGAGGCTCTCGCGGCACTGCGCGAGAAGCTCACCGGGCGCTGACACGGCGGGCCTGACGGCCTGACGCGCACCACCCACGACGGCCCGTCCCCTCCGGGGGGCGGGCCGTCGTCGTGCGCGGCCCCGGAGGACGCCGGCCGTGCCACACTCGCGCCCGTGCTGAGGGTCGGGCTCACGGGCGGCATCGGGGCGGGCAAGTCGACGGTCGCCCGGCGGCTCGCGGCCCGGGGGGCCGTCGTCGTCGACGCCGACCAGCTCGCGCGCGAGGTCGTCGCGCCGGGCAGCCCCGGCCTGGCGGAGGTCGCCCGGGAGTTCGGGCCCGGCGTCCTGGCCGCCGACGGCAGCCTGGACCGGGGCGCGCTCGGCGCGGTCGTCTTCGGCGACGCCGAAGCCCGCGGGCGGCTCGAGGCGCTCACCCACCCGCGGATCCGCGCGCTCACCGAGGAGCGCGTCGCCGCCGCACCCGACGACGCGGTGGTCGTCCACGACGTCCCCCTGCTCGTCGAGCTGCGCTACGAGGCCCGCTACCACCTCACCGTCGTCGTCCACGCGGGCGCCGAGGAGAGGGTCCGCCGGCTCGTGGACGAGCGGGGGTCGACCGAGGAGGACGCCCGCCGCCGGGTCGCCGCGCAGGCCGACGACGACGCCCGCCGCCGGGCCGCCGACGTGTGGCTGGACAACACCGGGGCGCCCGGCGCCGTGCTGGCCCAGGTCGACGCGCTGTGGGACGACCGCCTGCTGCTGTTCGAGGCCGGGGTCCGCGCTCGGCGCCCCGCTCCTCGGGACGACGGGCTCGTCCTGTCGCCGCCCGACCCCGCCTGGCAGGCGGCCGGCGCCCGGCTGGCGGCGCGCGTGG
>NZ_JBBEOI010000185.1 GCF_037860755.1 Aquipuribacter hungaricus
GCGGCGGGGACCGGGGGCGCGCTGACCTGCGGCTCCGGGGCGGGCGGCGGCGGGGGCGGGAGGGGTGCGCGGGCGGTCAGCGGCCCCGGGACGAGGTCGGCGGCATCGGCCCAGGCATAGCCCCCGCCCGCCAGCAGGAGCGACGTGACGACCGTCACAGCAGCCACCCGGACGGCTCTCGTCACCCACGGCCTCCGCTCACTGCGACATGATGGGCCCCGCCCGGCCCCGTGGGACCCGGGACGGACGCCGACGCCCCCGCCCGACGATAACCGGGCACCGTGGGCACGGCGTCCCGCCACCGACACGAGAGGGCAGTGCTGCACATGGAGTTCGACGTCACGGTCGAGGTGCCCAAGGGGCAGCGCAACAAGTACGAGGTCGACCACGCCTCCGGCCGGATCCGGCTGGACCGCATGCTCTTCACCGCCACGCGCTACCCGGCCGACTACGGCTTCATCGAGGGCACCCTCGGCGAGGACGGCGACCCGCTGGACGCCCTGGTCCTGCTCGACGAGCCGACCTTCCCCGGCTGCCTCATCGCCTGCCGCGCGATCGGCATGTTCCGGATGCGCGACGAGGCCGGCGGCGACGACAAGGTGCTGTGCGTGTCGGCCAACGACGTCCGCATGGCGCACATCCGCGAGCTGACCGACGTCGCGGACTTCCACCGCCTGGAGATCCAGCACTTCTTCGAGACCTACAAGGACCTCGAGCCCGGCAAGAGCGTCGAGGGCGCCCACTGGGCCGGCCGCGAGCAGGCCGAGCGCGAGATCAACCGCTCCGTGGTCCGGGCCCGCGAGGCCGGGTACTCCACCTCGCACTGAGGCCTCGGTCGCCGTCGGCCCCGCCGCCCGGGCGGGGTCGGACGGCGGGAGCGGCGGTGCGCCGGGGTCAGGCGGCGGGGTCAGGCGCCGGCGTCAGGCGCCGGCGTCGGACGGCGCCGTGGGCGGCTCGCCCGCGAGGCTGGTGACCACCTCGACGCCCGCCTCGAGGGTGCGGTGCACCGGGCAGCGGCCCGCGATGTCCAGCAGCTTCCCGCGCTGGACGTCGTCCAGGTCGCCGACCAGCTCGATCTCGCGGACGAGCTGGCGGACGCAGTCCTCGCCGCCGCCGACGCAGGCGCCCAGGTCGTCGGCGTGCACGTGGCGCTGGCTCAGCCTCACCCGGACCCGCTCCAGCGGCAGCCGCTTGCGGTCGGCGTACATCCGCACGGTCATCGCCGTGCACGTGCCGAGGGCGGCCAGCAGCAGGTCGTAGGGGCCGGGGCCGGTGTCGGTCCCGCCCGGGACGCTCACCGGCTCGTCGGCGACGAAGGTGTGCCGCCCCGCGCGGACGTGCTCGACGAACGGCCCGGCGCCGGTCTCGGTGACGACGACCGTGCCCTCGTCCGACGGTGTGCCGTCGTCGGTCCCGCCCGGCACAGCGGCGCTGTCCTGGACGGCCCCAGGCTCGTCGGCGGGGGCGCCGCCGTCGGGCAGGTAGCGCTCCGCCCACGACGACACCAGGTCCGCGACCCAGCGGGAGTCCGCGGGGCGGGTGAGCAGGTGGTCCGCACCGTCGAGCGCGACGAACGACTTGGGGTGGCGGGCGGCGTCGAAGACCCGGCGCGCGTTGTCGATGCCCACGGTCTGGTCGCCCGGCGCGTGCAGGACGAGCAGGGCGGCGTCCAGGGAGCGCAGCCGCTCGTCCTGCGCCTGCTCCCCCAGGTCGTCGAGCAGCGCCTGGGTGACGGTGAACTCCCGCCCGGCGATCGTCAGGCACGCCCGGCCCTGCTCCCGCAGCTCGTCGGTCACCGGGCCGAGCAGGTGGGCCAGGTGCGCCGGGTCGGCGGGCGCGCCGATCGTCACCACCGCGGTGACCTCGGCCAGGCGCCCGGCCGCCGCGACCACGGCGGCCCCGCCGAGGGAGTGCCCCACCAGCAGCGAGGGCGCCCGGCCCTGCTCCCGCAGGTGCGCCGCGGCCAGGACGAGGTCGTCGACGTCGGTGGTGAAGGTCGCCTCGGAGAACTCGCCGCCGGACTCCCCCAGCCCGGTGACGTCGTAGCGCAGCACGCCGATCCCGCGGGCGGCGAGCGCCCGGGACACCCGCGACGCGGCGAGGGAGTCCTTGCTGCACGTGAAGCAGTGGGCGAACACGGCCCAGCCCCGCGCGGGCCCGTCCGGCTCGTCGAGCAGGCCGACGAGCTCGGTGCCGGCGACCCCGGGGAACCGGACCCTGCGCGTGGGCACCCGGCTCAGTCCTCGCGGGCCCGGTCGACCGGCGTGGCCGCCCGGACGTCGGCGGCGCGCCCGCGGTCCGACCCGTGGTCGGCGTCGGTGTCGTGGTCGGCGTCGGCGTCGCCCCCGCGGTCCGCGTCGTGCTCCGCGGCCGGGCCCGTACCGGCGTCGTCCGAGGCGTGCGCCGGGGCCTGGGCGGCGAGGCGCGCCCGGTAGGCGGCGGGGCTCTCGCGGCGCCGCGCGGACAGCAGGAAGAACAGCCCGACCGGCAGCAGCGCCATGGTCATGTACTGGGCGGCGGTGAAGCCGTAGGCGGTGGGGTCGTTGACCCGGAGGAAGTCCGAGGCGAAGCGGCACACGGCGTACCCGACGCAGAAGATGCCGGCGAGGGTCCCGGCGCCGCGGCGGCCGTGACGGTCCGCCAGGAGCATGAGCACGAGGACCACGCCGACGTAGAGGAACTCCAGCACGGGCATCGACCAGTACGTGGTGCCCACGACCAGCGGGCCGTCCGGCTGGGCCTCGACGGTCTGCCCGCCGAGGTAGGTGATGCCGAGCGGGAAGGACGTGGGTCCGCCCAGGTGCTCGCCGACGGCGTAGCAGCCGATCCGGCCGCCCATCATGCCGACGGCCAGGCCGATCGCGGCCCCGTCGATCATGTGCCACCGCTGCTCGCGGGACAGGTGCCGGACGAGCCAGGGCGCCAGGACGAGGGCGGTGACGAAGCCCCCGGAGAACTGCAGGCCGCCGTCCCACACGGCGACCACGTCCAGGGGCGAGCTGATCTGGTCGAGGTTGGTGAGCACCCACAGCACGCGGGAGCCGATGATGCCGCTGACCACGAGCCAGATGACGATGCGCTCGGTGTCCTCGGTGGCGATGCCGAGGGTCGCGTTGCGGCGGGCGGTGAGCCAGCCGCCCAGGAGCACGCCCGCGGCGACGCAGAGGCCGAACACCTGGACCGTCAGCGGCCCGACGTCGATGGTCGGGAACGGCACGTAGGGGATGCCGGCGGGGACGGCAGCGAGGCTCACGCCGTCACGGTAGCCGCCGCCCCGGGCCTGCCCCTGCGCCGCTCCCGCAGGTGCACCAGCACCTGGTGCCCGGTGAGGACGAGGGCCAGCCAGGCGAAGGACATCGGCCAGGCCACGACCACGTCGGTGAGCCAGTGCGCCCCCAGGTACACCCGGGACAGCCCCATGAGCAGGGTGTGCGCCAGCGCGAGCGGGACCACGACCAGCGCCACACGCCCCGACCGCGTGCGGCTGACGAGCAGGTAGGCGAGGACCCCGGCGATGATCGTCGCGTTGAGAGCGTGGCCGCTGGGGAAGCTGAACGACGGCTCGACGGGGGTCACCGCGAACACCTGGTCGGGACGCTGCCGGCCGACGACCCCCTTGCTCGTCATCGACATGGCCAGCGAGCCGCTGCCGGCGAGCAGCATGAGCAGGAACGGCGTCCACGTCCGCCACAGCAGCGACAGGCCGACGACGGCGAGGAAGGTCGCGGCGATGGCGACGACCGGGCCGCCGAGCTCGCTGTAGACGGTGACCACGGAGTCCCAGAAGGGCGTCCGGGCCTCGATCGCGGCGTCCAGGACGGGCCGGTCCAGGTCCTCCAGGCCGTCCCGGTCCGACACGTCGTCGAACACGACGGCGGCCGCGGCGACGTTGAGGACCACGAACCCGGCCACGACGGACAGCCACGCGGCCAGGGCCCCGCGGGCCCTCTGCTCGGCGGCGAGCCACACCCAGCCGGGGGCCGGGGGGCGGGGGGACGGCGCCTGGGGGGTCACGCGCGCCATGGTGGACCGTCCGCCGGGGCCGCGCCTCCGGTTCGGCGCGGTATCCCCCTAGCGCGCGGCGGTGGCGTCGGCGCCGCGCCCGGCGTCGTCGTGGCCGACCCGCCGCAGCAGGAGCTGGTGGACCGTGACGACCACCACGAGCCAGCCGAGGCCGAGGCACCAGGCCACCATGACGTCGGTCAGCCAGTGGTGGCCGAGGAACACCCGCGACAGGCCCATGAGCACCGCGTGCGACAGCGCCATGAGGACCACCAGCGCCCGCAGCCACGGCGAGCGCACGCGCAGCCACACCAGGTAGGCCAGGACGCCGGCGATGACGGTGGCGTTGAGGGCGTGCCCGCTGGGGAAGGCCGGGGAGGTCTCGAACGGCGGCACCGCGAGGTCGGTGGGAGGCCGCTCGCGGCCGACGACCACCTTGCCGACGGACGTCATGGCCAGCGAGCCGGCGGTCGCGGCGACCATGAGCACCACCGGCGTCCACGAGCGCCACAGCAGGGCCAGCCCGACGACGAGCAGGGTCGTGAGGACCGGGGCCCACGTGGTGCCGCCCAGGTCGGTGTAGACGGTCACGGCGCGGTCGAGCCCGGGGCTGCGCTGCTCCAGCGCCGCGTCCAGGGCGGGCTGGTCGAGCGTGGCCAGGTCCTCGCGGTCCACGACCGACTCGTAGACCTCGTCCACCCCGGCGACAGACAGGGACAGCACCGCCGCAGCGACGACGAGCAGGAGCACGAGCGACCAGTGCGTCCGCAGGACCGACCCCACCCGGGCCCAGCCGCGAGCGGTCTCCTGCGGGGTGGGGAGGCGGACCTGGTCGCTCACCGTGCCCATGCTGGACCGCCCCCGTCCCTGCCGCAGGTCGGGCGGCGGAGAGTCAGCGCAGGCGGGTGCGCGCCTGCGCGGGCCGCCCGGGGCCGGTCCGGCGCACCTGCCCGCCGGCTGGGCGGAGGACCTGCGACGGGTGCTCGACGAGCACGAGGCCGGTGGCGAGCAGCGAGGCGGCCAGGGCGACGAACCCGCCCGGCCCGCGCTCCGCCAGGGCGGGGACCTCGCCGACGAGCACCGCGTAGCGCCCCTCGGACTGCGCGAGCATCCAGCCGGCGAGCAGCGTGGCGGGGAGCGCGGCCACGAGCACCGCGCGGCGGCCGGCGGCGGTGTCGCGCCAGAGGAGGACGGCTCCACCCGCGGCGACCAGGAGGCCGAGCCCCGCGAGCAGCTGGCCGAAGCCGGAGTCGAGGGCGGCCGGACCGCGCAGCCCGGCGGCGGTGGTCAGCCAGGGCAGGCAGGCGCCGAGGACGACGAGCCCCCCGGACAGGACGACGAGGAGGGGGCGGGCGGGAGCGCGTCGCACGTGAGGCCTCCGGTCGGTCGTCGTGGGCGGGGTCGGCAGGGGTCGGGGTCCGGCGGGGGCAGGCCCTGCTCCCGCCCCCGCCGGTGCCGACCTGCCGGGCGGGAGCTCCCGGTCACCCGGCCGCACCCGCCGACGAGGTCGGACCGGAGGGGTACGGAGCGGGCGTACCGGACGGATTGCCCTCGCGGGGGTTTCGTCCTGAGGGCGCTCAGAAGGGCCAGGCGGCGAGCAGCGTCTCGCCGACCAGGGCGAAGACGACGAAGCGGAGCAGCCGCCCGAGGAAGGCCGACACCAGGAAGAGCCGGTACGGCACCCGGGCCGCGCCGGCGACCAGGCCGGCCACGTCGAAGACGGGGTTGGGCACGGCGCTGAACGCGACCAGCCCGAGGGCGGCCCGCCACCGGTGGGCGGCCAGGCGCTGCAGCCAGCGCACCGCCGCCCCGGCCCGACCCTCGTCCGGCAGCACGGCGCGGCCCTGCGAGCCGACCCACCAGCCGGTCGACTCCCCCAGCGCCGAGCCCGCCGCGGCGAGGAGCGCGACGAGCAGCGGGAGCTCGACGACCGTCATGAGCTGCAGGACGACCGGGTTGTAGGGCACCGGCACGGCGAGGGTGAGGTTGGTCAGCAGCGCGACGACGAAGGCGCCCGGGTAGGCGTACTGCTCGACCGCCGCGACCCACCGCTGCGCGGTGTCCGTGGCCAGGGCGGCGTACGTGCCGACGTTGAGGGCGACGACCGCCAGCAGCGCGAGCGCGCCCCTGACCTGCCGCTCGCGGCGCGACCGGGCGGGCGGGGCGGCGCTGGCTCCCCCGCGCGCACCCCCGTCGGCCACCGCCCCAGACTAGGAGGCGGCCCCGGCGCCGGCGGCCTCGCGCTCGGCGTCGACGAGGGACCGCTTGACCGCCAGGCCCCACCGGTAGCCGGCGAGCGCGCCGTCGGAGCGCACCACCCGGTGGCAGGGCACGACGAGCGCGACCGGGTTGGTGGCGCAGGCCCGGGCGACGGCGCGCACGGACGTCGGGGCGCCGATCGCGGCGGCGACCTCGGTGTAGCTGCGGGTGGCCCCGGCCGGGATCTCGCGCAGCGCCTGCCACACCCGCGCCTGGAACGCCGTGCCCGCGACGTCCAGCGGCAGGCCGGCGCCGGCGTCCTCGCCGCGGGCCAGCGCCTGGACGGCCGCGGTGACGTGGACCAGGGCGGCGTCGTCGCGGACCAGCTCGGCGTGGGGCAGCTCGGCCCTCACCTCCGCCAGCGGGGCGGCGGGGTCGGCGGGGTCGGCGTCCGGGTCGATGCGCACGGCGCAGATGCCGTCGGGGCTGACGACCACGAGGACGGTGCCGACCCGGGTGGCGGTGGCGCTCCACTGCAGCCGCCGGCCCCGGGCGCCGGCCGCGAACTCCGCGGGGCTCATCCCGAGCCGGCGCCCGGCCTCCTCGTAGAAGCCGCGGGCGGAGCCGTACCCTGCCTGCCACACGGCGTCGCCCACGCTGGCGCCCGCGCGCAGCACCTCGCGGGCGCGGCCGGTCCGCACGGCCCGCCCGTACTGCCGGGGCGTCACCCCCAGGACCGCGGCGAACGCGCGCGACAGCTGGCGCCGGCTGCA
>NZ_JBBEOI010000186.1 GCF_037860755.1 Aquipuribacter hungaricus
CCCGAGCCCGGCGTGGCCGCCGCGGCCGCCGCGGACGCCGCGGCCCGCGCCGCCCTGCAGCGCGTGCCGGTCGAGGTCGGCAAGGCGGTCGTCGGCCAGCAGGCCGTGGTCACCGGCCTCGTCATCGCGCTGCTGTGCCGCGGCCACGTCCTCATCGAGGGCGTCCCCGGGGTGGCGAAGACGCTGACGGTGCGGGCCCTGTCGGCGGCGCTGCGGCTGCAGACGGCGCGCGTGCAGTTCACGCCCGACCTCATGCCCGGCGACGTCACAGGCTCGCTGGTCTACGACAGCCGCACCGGGGAGTTCAGCTTCCGGGAGGGCCCGGTGTTCACCAACCTCCTGCTCGCCGACGAGATCAACCGGACGCCCCCCAAGACGCAGGCGTCGCTGCTGGAGGCCATGGAGGAGCGCCAGGTCACGGTCGACGGCCAGCCCCGCCTGCTGCCGGACCCGTTCATCGTCGCCGCGACCATGAACCCGGTGGAGTACGAGGGCACGTACACCCTCCCCGAGGCCCAGCTCGACCGGTTCCTGCTCAAGCTGACCATGCCGCTGCCCGAGCGCGACGTGGAGGTCGAGGTGCTCGAGCGGCACGCCCGCGGCTTCGACCCCCGCGACCTCGCCGGGGCCGGGCTGCGGCAGGTCGCCGGGCCGGAGGACCTCCGCGCGGGCCAGGCTGCCGTCGCCCGGGTCCAGGTGGGCCGCGAGGTCGTCCAGTACGTCGTCGACATCGCCCGCGCCACCCGCACCTCGCCGTCGCTGTCGCTGGGCGTCTCGCCGCGCGGCTCGACGGCGCTGCTGTCGACCGCCCGCGCCTGGGCCTGGCTGACCGGCCGGGACTACGTCACCCCCGACGACGTCAAGGCCATGGCCCGGGCGACCCTGCGGCACCGGGTGCAGCTGCGACCCGAGGCCGAGCTCGAGGGCGTGTCGGTGGAGTCGGTGCTGGACTCCGTCCTGGCCTCGACCCCGGTGCCCCGCTGACCGCGGCGCCGGCCCCGGGACCGCGACGATGACCGTCACCGGGCGGGCCGTGCTCCTCGCGCTGGCGGGGGTGCTGCCCGTCGCGCTGGCCCCCGGCTGGGGCACCGTGCTGGGCTGGGCCGGGCTCGTGGTGCTCGTCGTGCTCCTCGACGTGGCCCTCGCGGTGCCGCCCCGCGCCCTGCGGCTGGAGCGCGAGCCGCTGGGCTCGGTCCGCCAGGACGAGACGACCCAGACCTCGGTGGTCGTCGCCAACCCCACCCGCCGCCGCCTGCGCGCCGTGGTGCGGGACGCGTGGCAGCCCTCGGCGGGGGCCACGAGCACCCGCCAGCGGCTCGTCGTGCCCGCGGGCGAGCGGCGCCGGGTGACCACCGTCCTGGTGCCGACCCGGCGCGGCGACCGGCTCAGCCCCGGGCTCGCCGTCCGGAGCCTCGGCCCGCTGGGCGTCGGCGCCCGGCAGCGCAGCCTCGACCTGCCCGGCCGGCTCCGGGTGCTGCCGCCGTTCCGCTCCCGCCGCCACCTGCCCAGCCGGCTGGCGCAGCTGCGGGAGATCGACGGACGCTCGGCGGTGCAGCTGCGCGGCCAGGGCACGGAGTTCGACTCGCTGCGCGAGTACGTCGACGGCGACGACGTGCGCTCCATCGACTGGCGCGCCACCGCCCGCCGGCAGACGGTCGTCGTCCGGACCTGGCGCCCGGAGCGGGACCGCCGCGTGCTCGTCGTCATCGACTCCGGCCGCACCGCCGCCGCCCGCATCGGCGACGAGCCGCGCCTGGACGCGGCCATGGACGCCGCGCTCCTCCTGGCCGCGCTCGCGTCCCGGGCCGGGGACCGCGTCGACCTGCTCCTGCACGACCGCCGGGTCGTCGGGCGGGTCGAGGGGGCGTCGCGCTCGGACCTGCTCCAGCGCATGGTCGACGTGATGGCGCCCGTCGAGCCGGCGCTGGTCGAGCCGGACTGGTCGATGGTCGCCGCGCAGGTCCGCGCCCGGCTCTCCCGGCGCAGCCTCGTGGTCCTGCTCACCCCGCTGGAGGCCGGGAGCGTCGACTCGGGCCTGCTGCCGGTGCTCGGCCAGCTGTCCCGCCGGCACACCGTCGTGGTGGCGTCGGTGTCGGACCCCGAGCTGGAGGAGATGGCCGGGCGCCGCGGCGACGCGGTGGCCGTCTACGACGCCGCCGCCGCGGCCCGGGCGCGTCTGGACGCCGAGACGGTGACCGGCTGGGTGGCGCGCCTCGGCGTCGAGGTCGTCCGGGGCGACCCGGACTCCCTGCCCCCCGCGCTGGCGGACCGGTACCTCGCGCTCAAGGCGGCCGGGCGGCTCTGAGGGCTTGACTAGGGCTTGACTAGGGCCTGACGAGGGCCTGACGAGGGCCGACGCTCAGCCGGCGACGAGGTCCCGGTCGCCCCGCAGCTCGCGGCGGACGTCACCCGTCTCCCCCGCCCGCACCGCCCGGCCGCCGGGCACGACGACGTAGAGGACGAACAGCCCCCACACGACGGCGCCCACGGTGATCCGCGCCCAGGTCGGCAGCGGCGACGGCGTGACGTACGCCTCGACGACCCCGGACACCAGGAGCACGACAACGAGGCCGGCGGCGATGCCGACCATGGCCCGCCCCTCCTGGGCGAGCGCCTCCAGCCGGGGCCGGGGGCCCGGGTCGATCCAGGCCCAGAACAGCCGCAGCCCGGCCGCCAGCGCGACGAACACGGCGGTGAGCTCGAGCAGCCCGTGGGGGGTGATGAGCCCGAAGAACAGGTCGAGCCGCCCGCACGAGGCCATGAGCCCGCCTGTGGACCCGACGCCGATGGCGTTCTGGACGAACACGAAGACCGGGAACACGCCCGTGATGCCGAAGGCGATCGACTGCGCGGCGATCCAGGCGTTGTTGGTCCACACCTGCCCGGCGAACGAGGCGGCGGGGCTCTCGGAGTAGTACGCCTCGAAGTCGACCTCGCAGAGCTGGCGGACCTGGGCGTCGGAGGCCAGGGACGCCTGCACCTGCGGGTCGCCCGCGACCCACGCGCCGGTCGCCCCGGCGATGAGCAGGAAGGCCACGGCGACCGCGACCGTCAGCCGCCCGGCGCGGTACAGCGCGGCCGGGAACTCCACGGCGAAGAACCGCGCGACGTCGCGCCAGACCGGCTCCCGCGAGCCCGCGACCGCCTGCCGCGCCCTGTTGACCAGGGTCGACAGCCGCGCGACCAGCGACGGGTCCGGCGCGGACGACCTCACCACCGACAGGTGGGTGGAGACCCGCTGGTACAGCGAGACCAGCTCGTCGGCCTCCTCGGCCCCGAGCCGCCGACGGCGCAGCAGCGCCTCCAGGCGGGCCCACTCCCCCGAGTGCGCCGTCACGAAGGCGTCGACGTCCACGGCGGCCACCCTAGTCCGGCGGGTCCCGGCGCCGGGGGCGGGCCGCGTCGCTGTGGGCCACCCGGGTGGGGGCGCACAGCGACGGCGGGCACCCCGGCCGACCGGGGTGCCCGCGGCTAGCCTGGGCGCGTGAGCATGCTGGTGACCGGGGACGCCGTCGTCCTGGAGCTGCCGCCCGCGGGCCTGGGCACCCGGCTGCTGGCCGTCGTCATCGACGTCGTCGTCCAGGTCCTCCTGCTCGCCGGCCTGGTGTGGGCGTTCGCCCGGGGGGTGCAGGTGCTCGACGACGCGGCGCTGTCCGCCGTGGTGCTCGTGGGCGTGGTCCTCGTGCTCGTCGTGCTGCCCGCGACGGTGGAGACGCTGACCCACGGCCGCTCGCTCGGGAAGCTCGCCCTCGGCCTGCGCGTGGTCCGCGACGACGGCGGCCCGGTCCGCAGCCGCCAGGCGGTCGCCCGTGCGCTCGTCGGCTTCGGCGAGATCTACCTGGCGTTGGGGGCGCTGTCGGCGCCGTTCGTCCTGGCGACGCAGCGGTGCAAGCGGCTCGGCGACATGCTCGCGGGCACCTACGTGGTCAACGAGCGCACGGCCCTGGTGTCCTCGCCCATGGTCGTCATGCCGCCGGAGCTCCTCGGCTGGGCCGCCGCGGCGGACCTCGGTCAGCTCCCGGGACCGCTGTCGCTGGCGGCGCGCTCGTACCTGGCCCGGGCCGAGAGCCTCACCCCGCAGGCCCGCGCGGAGCTCGGCGCCCGGCTGGCCGCCGACGTGGCGAGCTTCGTCGCGCCCCCGCCGCCGCCCGGCACCTCGCGCGAGCGCTTCCTCGCCGCGGTGCTCGCCGAGCGCCGGGAGCGGGACCTGCGCCGCATCGCCTCCGAGCAGGAGCAGCTGCGGCGGCTGCGGGACATGGCCGAGCACGCCCGCTGAGCGTCACGACAGCGGGTGCCGACGCGTCGGTACCCGGACGGCACGACGGCACCCTCCGTCGGGTAGACCGACGGAGGGTGCCGTTGTGACGGAACAGGTCGTGCGGGTGGATCAGTAGCGGTAGGCGTCCGTCTTGTACGGCCCGGCGACGTCGACGCCGAGGTACTCGGCCTGCGACTTGGTCAGCTCGGTGAGCTGGACCCCGAGGGCCGCCAGGTGCAGGCGGGCGACCTTCTCGTCGAGGACCTTGGGCAGGACGTGGACGCCGAGCGGGTACTCGTCGGCCTTGGTGAACAGCTCGATCTGCGCCATCACCTGGTTGGTGAAGGAGTTGCTCATGACGAAGCTGGGGTGCCCGGTGGCGTTGCCGAGGTTCAGCAGGCGGCCCTCGGACAGCACGATGACGCTGCGGCCCTCGGGGAAGGTCCACTCGTGCACCTGGGGCTTGATCTCGGTGCGGGTGACGCCCGGGGTGCGGGCGAGGCCGGCCATGTCGATCTCGTTGTCGAAGTGGCCGATGTTGCCGAGGATCGCCTTGTCCTTCATCCGCGCGATCTGCTCGGCGGTGACGACGTCCTTGTTGCCGGTGGCGGTGATGACGATGTCGGCGGTGCCGATGACGTCGTCGAGCACGGCGACCTGGTAGCCGTCCATCGCTGCCTGCAGGGCGTTGATGGGGTCGATCTCGGTGACGATGACGCGGGCGCCCTGGCCGCGCAGCGACTCCGCGGAGCCCTTGCCGACGTCGCCGTACCCGGCCACGACCGCGACCTTGCCGCCGATGAGGACGTCGGTGGCGCGGTTGATGCCGTCGATGATCGAGTGGCGGGTGCCGTACTTGTTGTCGAACTTCGACTTGGTGACCGAGTCGTTGACGTTGATCGCCGGGAACAGCAGCGTGCCGTCGCGCATGCGGTCGTACAGCCGCAGGACGCCGGTGGTGGTCTCCTCGGTGACGCCCTTGATGCCCTTCGCCACGGCGGTCCAGCGCTGCGGGTCGGCGGCGAGGGTACGGCGCAGCGTCTCCAGGACGACGGCGTACTCCTCGTTGTCGTCCTCGGTGGTGGCCGGGACGGCGCCGGCGCCCTCGAACTCGACGCCCTTGTGCACGAGCATCGTGGCGTCGCCGCCGTCGTCGAGGATCATGTTCGGGCCGGTCGAGCCGGAGGCGTCGGCGGGCCAGCGGAGCACCTGGTCGGTGCACCACCAGTACTCCTCGAGCGTCTCGCCCTTCCAGGCGTAGACCGGGATCCCGGTGGGGGCGTCGGGGGTGCCGGTCGGGCCGACGACGACGGCCGCGGCGGCCGCGTCGTCGGTGGAGAAGATGTTGCAGGAGGCCCAGCGGACGTCTGCGCCGAGGGAGACCAGGGTCTCGATGAGCACGGCGGTCTGGACCGTCATGTGCAGCGAGCCGGTGATGCGCGCGCCGGCGAGGGGGGCCTTGCCGGCGTACTCCTCGCGCAGGGACATGAGTCCGGGCATCTCGTGCTCCGCGAGGCGGAGCTGGTGGCGTCCGGTCTCGGCGAGCGAGAGGTCGGCGACGGCGTGGTCGACGACGCGGCCGTCAGGGGCGGTGGCGGTGGCGGCCAGCGCGGCTGCGCGGCCCGGGGGGGTGTCGGAGGACATGTGGATCCTTCCCGCGGCGGTGCCGCGTGGCTCTGGTGCGCGCCGGCGGGTCCCGCCCTGCGCGCACGCCTGTGCGTGCGGATGTCTCCTCGCCCCGGCGTGACCCCTCTGGGCCCTCGGCATCACCGACGCCGTGCGACTGCCAGGCTAACGCGCGGGGGCGCCCCACGGCTTCCCGGGACGGCGCGGCGCCCCCGAGGGCCCAGGCCTCAGCGCGGCGCCGGCGGGTCCTGGGCAGCCCAGATGTCGCGCAGGTCGGCCAGGTGCGGGGACCGGGACGGGTCGACCCGGTTGCCCAGGGCGAGGTAGGTCGCGGCGAAGTCGGTCCGGGCGACGAGGTGGGCGAAACGCTCGAGCGGGCGGCCGGGCGGTGCGACGAGGTCGCTCACCCGCACGCCCGCCCGGGCCGCGACGGTCCGGACCGGGCCGGCGTGGACTGCGGCCTCGTCGTCGGCCAGCAGGAGCAGGCGCAGCGTGGGGCCCGCGGCGCCGTCGAGGAACGGGTCGGCGAACAGGTCGTCCTGCCGGGGGGCGAACGTGCCGTCGAACAGGGCGACGACATCGCTGGCGTCGTCTGGCAGGGTGCCGTGGACGGCCGGGAACCTGGCCGCGCGGGCGAGCATCGACACGGTGCGCGCCGCCGCGGCGTGGGCGGCGTCGCCGTCGCTGAGCACCACCGGCACCGCCCCGTCCAGCTCCATCGCGAGGGACTTGGCGGGGTTGACGAACGCGGGCGACCCGACCCGGCAGGACTCCGCCTCGGCGTCGAGCACGTCGGCGGCCGCGGCGAGGTCGGCCGCCTGGACGTCGAGGACGTCGGCAGCGCCGCAGGCGAGCAGCGCGGGGGTGAGCAACGACCAGAAGCCGGTCCGGGACCCGGCGGGCGGCACGCCCGGCAGCCCGCCGCGGGGCACGGTGAGCACGGTGCCGCGGGCGCGGGCGGTGACGTCCGCCAGCGGGGACCCCGGCCGGCACACGGACACGAGCCGGGCGCCGCGGCGG
>NZ_JBBEOI010000187.1 GCF_037860755.1 Aquipuribacter hungaricus
CCTCGGCGCGCAGCCGGACGGCGAGGTCGCGGGTCGGGCGCGCCGGCAGGTCGTCGGACACGACGGGGCGGTCCGCGGTCAGCACCACCCGGTGCGACGGGCGCTGCGCCGGGGGCCGCTGGAGCACCCGCACCGCGGGCGACGTGCGGTCGCCCGCGCGGCTGTCCAGGCGCGAGGCGCGCTCCTTGACGAGCACCGGGACCAGGTAGAAGGCCCACAGCGCGAGGATGGTGAGGAAGATGATCCCGCCGGTCGGCACCCGACGACCGTAGGTGCGCCGGGCGCCCCCGCCCCGCACCTCAGGTGCGTGTCGCGACCTGCTCCTGGCCGGGGCCCGCACCGCCCGCGTGGAACCGTGCGTGCAGGCCGTCCGGGACCTCGTCGGCGGTCACCGCGAAGCTCAGGTGGTCGCGCCAGTCGCCGTCGATGTGGAGCAGCCGGCGCCGCAGGCCCTCCTCGCGCAGCCCCAGCTTGCGGGCCACCGCGAGGCTCGGTCCGTTCTCCGGCCGGATGTTCACCTCGAGCCGGTTGAGCCCCACCGCGAGGCAGTGGTCGACCGTCAGGGCCACCGCGCACGGCACGATCCCGCGCCCGGCGACGGCCTGGTCGACCCAGTAGCCGACGCTGCCGCTGCGGAAGGCCCCCCAGGCGATGGACGACACCGTCACCTGCCCGCGCAGCCGGCCGTCGACCTCGATGACGAAGGGCATGGCGCGGCCCTCCTTGGCCTGCCGGCGCAGGCTGGCGACCATCTGCGCGAAGGTCGGCGGGACCCCGCCGTCGGGCGAGGTCGCCTCCCACGGCCGCAGCCACTCCCGGTTGCGCAGCTGCACGTCGTTCCAGGCGACGAGGTCCCGCCGGCGCAGCGGCCGCAGCAGCACCTGGCCGTGGCGCAGCTCGACCGGCCAGGTCCTCACGCCTCCCCCCTGCCGTGCGGGTGGGCGGTCGTCCCGGCGAGCATCCGCAGCACGTGCGGCAGCAGAGGCCCGAGGACCTCGAGCGCGTCGCGGCAGGCGCCGGTGGAGCCCGGCAGCGTCACGACGAGCGTCCGGCCGGCCACGCCCGCGATCCCGCGGGACAGCACCGCCGTGGCGACGCCGCGCCTGACGCCGTCCGCGCGCAGCGCCTCGGGGATGCCGGGGACCAGGGTGCCCAGCAGCGGCAGCACCTGCTCGGGGGTGGTGTCGTCGGCGGTCAGCCCGGTGCCGCCGGTGAGCAGGACGACGTCGACGTCCTCGCGCAGGCACGCCCTCAGGGCGCGGCCGACCGCGTCGCCGTCGGCCACCACGACCGGGTCGGGGGTGTGCAGGCCGAGGGCGCGCAGACCGTCGACGAGCACCGGGCCGGACCTGTCCGCCGCCCAGCCGGCCGCCGCCGAGGTGGACACGGTGACGACGCGCGCGGTGCCGCTGGTCAGCTCCGGGCGCCCGGGCACGTGCTCCTCACTCCCGGACCCAGCCACCCGACCGCCCCCCGCTCTTGGCCACCACCCGCACGTCGGTGATCTCGCTGTACCGGTCGAGCGCCTTGACCATGTCGACCACCGCGAGCCCGGCGACCGCGACGGCCGTCAGCGCCTCCATCTCGACCCCGGTGCGCTCGGCGGTGCGGACCGTCGCCCGCAGCGCCACCCCCTGCTCGACGACCTCCACGTCCATGACGACACCGTGCACCGCGACCGGGTGCGCGAGCGGCACCAGCTCCGGGGTGCGCTTGGTCGCCTGGATCCCCGCGATGCGGGCCACGGCGAGCACGTCGCCCTTGGGCACCGCGTCGTCGCGCAGCGCCTGCACCACGGCGGGCGAGCAGCGGACCAGGCCGGTGGCCGTGGCCTCCCGCACGGTGACGGCCTTGGCGCTGACGTCGACCATGCGGGCCGCGCCCGAGGCGTCGACGTGGGTGAAGCCCTGCCTGGGCGCGTCCTGCTGACCGGTCACGACCTCACCCTGCCCAGGACGAGGCAGTCCAGCACCTGGCCGGGCACGACCGCCGTGACGTCCTCGGGCACGAGCGCGAGCGCATCCGCCGTCGACAGGTCCGCGACGAGGTGGCTGCCCTGCCCGCCGACGGGGGTGCAGAGGTGCGTGACGGTGGGGTCGGGGTGCTCGTGGCCGTCCGGGTCCACCGGTCGCAGGAGCACGCGGGCGTACTGCCGCTTGCCCGCCGGCGCCGACCAGCCGCGCCCCGCCGCGGCGCGGACGACCCGGTGCCCGGGCTGGTCCTCGCCGAGCAGGGTCCGCAGCGCGGGGCGGACGAAGACCTCGAAGGACACCATCGAGCTCACCGGGTTGCCGGGCAGGCAGTACACCGGCACGCGCCCCTCGCCGAGGACGCCGACGCCCTGGGGCATGCCCGGCTGGACGGCCACCTTGCGGAACTGCACGGTCCCGGTCCGGCGCAGCAGGGCCTTGACCACGTCGAAGGCGCCCGCGGACACCCCGCCGGAGGTGATGAGGACGTCTGCCCGGGCGACGGCGGCCTCGATGACGGCGGCGAGCCCCGCCGCGTCGTCCCGGACCGCGCCGACGCGCTCGGCGGCGCAGCCGAGCTCGGCGGCCGACGCGGTGAGCCCGACACCGTTGGAGTCGAAGACCTGGCCGGGCAGCAGCTCGCCGCCGGGCTCGACGACCTCGTCGCCGGTGGACACCACCACGACGCGCGGCACGGCGCGGACGAGCAGCTCGCCGCGCCCCACCGCGGCGGCGAGCGACAGCTGCCGCGGGCCCAGGCGGGCACCGGCGCGCAGCACCGTCTCCCCCACCGCGACGTCGTCGCCGGCGTGTCGGACGTAGCGCCCGGGCGAGGCGGGGGCACGCAGCCGCACGGAGGTGACGCCGCCGTCGGTCAGCTCGACCGGGACGATGCCGTCCGCGCCGGCGGGGATGAGCCCCCCGGTCATGATACGCACGGCGGTGCCCCGTGCCAGCGGTGCCGGGTCGGGCCCGCCCGCGGCGACGTCGCCGACCACGGGCAGCATGACGGGGGTGTCGACCGAGGCGGTCGCCACGTCGTCGCAGTGCACGGCGTAGCCGTCCATGGCGGAGTTGTCGTCCCCGGGCAGCGGTGCGGTCGCGACGACGTCCTCGGCGAGCACCCGGTCCAGGGCCTGCAGCAGCGGCAGCCGCACCGGCTCCAGCGGGCGCAGGACGGCCAGGCAGTCCGCCGCGTGCTGGTCGACCGGGAACAGGTCGCCCGTGGGCACCGGGGTGCTCATGCCGCCCCCGTGCCCGGGCAGGCGCCAGGACGGGCGGGCCCGTCGTGCCCCGCCCGCCCCCGCGCCCGCCCGCGGGTCACGCGCGCGTGCCGCCCTCGGCGACGAACTCGTCGAGCCAGGCGCGGAAGTCCGGGCCGAGGTCGTCGCGCTCGGCGGCGAGCCGGACCACGGTCTTGAGGTAGTCCAGCCGGTCCCCGGTGTCGTAGCGGCGGCCGCGGAAGACGACGCCGCGCACGCCGTGGCCCTCGCCCTCGGTGGTCGCCAGCGTCTGCAGCGCGTCGGTCAGCTGGATCTCCCCGCCCCGGCCCAGCGGCGTCTGGCGGAGGACCTCGAAGACCGCGGGGTCCAGCGCGTAGCGGCCGATGATCGCCAGGTTGCTGGGCGCGTCGGCGACGGCGGGCTTCTCGACCAGCCCGGTGACCTCGACGACGTCGTCCTCGCCGGTCGCGGTGACGGCCGCGCAGCCGTACATGGAGATCTGCTCCTGCGGCACCTCCAGCAGCAGGACGACGCTGCCGCCGTAGCGGGCCTGGACGTCGAGCATGCGGGGCAGCACCTGGTCGCGCGGGTCGATGAGGTCGTCACCGAGCAGGACGGCGAACGGCTCGTCGCCGACGTGCTGCGAGGCGCACAGCACGGCGTGGCCGAGGCCGCGGGGGTCGCCCTGGCGGACGTAGTGGATGGAGGCGAGGTCGGTCGAGGCCTGGACCTGGCGCAGCAGCTCGTCCTTGCCCTGGGCCTGCAGCGAGCTCTCGAGCTCGGCGTTGCGGTCGAAGTGGTCCTCGAGCGCGCGCTTGCTGCGGCCGGTGATCATGAGGACGTCGTCGAGCCCGGCGGCGACCGCCTCCTCCACGACGTACTGGATGGCCGGCCGGTCGACGACCGGGAGCATCTCCTTGGGCGTGGCCTTGGTCGCCGGCAGGAACCGGGTCCCGAGCCCCGCGGCGGGGATGACGGCCTTGGTGGTGCGCCGTCCGACGGTGTCCTGGCCGGGGATGGAGGGTGTGCTCGACGTCATGGCAGGACCCTATGGGGCGAGGTCGCGCTCCGGGGAGCCGAGACCGGGACCCCCGGCCGAGGGCGCCGACCCGGCGGTGAGCTCCTCCGGGCTGCGGGCGACCTCGACCCGGTCCCGGCCGCCGGTCTTGGCGCGGTACAGGGCAGCGTCGGCCGCGCCCATGACCGCGGTCGCGGTGTCGCCGTGGTGCGGGAAGCCCGCGACCCCCATGGAGGCGGTGATCTGCCGCAGCGTCCCGTCCGGCAGGCGGAACCGCTCCGACCGGATCGCGGTCAGGACGCGGCCGGCCAGGCGCTCCGCCCCGTCCAGGTCGGTCTCGGGCAGCAGCAGGGCGAACTCCTCGCCGCCGTAGCGGGCGACCGTGTCGACCTCGCGCACGCACTCCTTGACCCGGCGGGCGAGCTCGCGCAGGACCGCGTCGCCCGCGGCGTGGCCGTAGGTGTCGTTGACGGGCTTGAACCGGTCGATGTCGAGCATGAGCACGCCGAGCGGGTGCCCGAACCGGGTGGCCCGCTCCATCTCGCGGGCGAGCATGGTCGACAGGTGCCGGAAGTTGTTGACGCCGGTGAGCGGGTCGGTGACCGACAGCCGCTCGACCTCCTGGTGCTCCTTAATGTTGGCCAGGGCCGTGCCGGCGTTGCCCGCGAGCGCGCCGATCGCCTCGAACGCGACGGCGTCGTAGCCCGGCTCCCCGACCTCGCGGGCGACGACCACGGCGCCCAGAGGGCGGCTGGAGCTGCCGAGCGGGACCGCGAGGACCGGCCCGCGCTCGTCGTCCCCGGGCACCTCGATGACCGTCCGCTCGAGCAGCGCGCGCTCGGCGACCTCGAGCAGCGTCCGCCGGGTGAGGTCGTCGAGCGTCGTGGGGCCGTCGCCGCGGCTGCGGGCGCGCAGGGACAGCTCCCGCTTGCTGAGCCGGGAGCTCCGGTCGTGGTGCAGCGCGAGGCCCATGGGGGCGTCGGCCGCGAGCAGCGCCGCCTGCAGGACGGTCTGGAGCAGGCCGTCGCGGTCGTGGGTCTGCTGCAGGGCGTCGCCGAAGCGGCCGAACGCGTCGAGGAACGCCCCGCGCCGCCGCTGGGCGTCGGCCTCGCTCGCGCGCAGGTCCCGGGCGAGCGACCCGAGCACGGCGGAGACGCCCTGGACGTCGGCGTCGGCGTCGGCCGCGCCGTCGGTGGAGGCCTCGGCGGGCAGGTCGTCGCCGGCGGCGATGCGGCGGGCGAGCTCGGCCAGCTCGGTGAGCGGGCGGGTCAGGGACGCCGACAGCAGCCACACCAGGGCGGCGGTGCCGAAGGCGGTGGCGACGAAGGCGAGGGCGAGGTTGCGGTCGATCGACGTAGGAGCGCGGCCGACCGCCACGACCTCGACGTCCCCGAGCGGCGTCGCCGCGACGACGAAGGGCTGGTCCCCGACGGTGTCGCCGACGATGTTCACGACGTCGTCCTGGAGCAGCCTCGGACTGCTGGCCTCGGTGACCAGCTCCTGCTCGAGCTCCTCCCGCTCGGCCGCGAGCTCGCGCTCGTCGCCTTCCTCGCGGCCCAGCGGGCTGTCGCCACCGGAGGCCACGAGGGCCCCGTCGGCCACGACACCCAGCCGCCCCGTCAGGCCCACCTGCTCGCCGAGGGACGCGAGGTAGGCCTCGTCGACGGGTGCCGAGACGACGACGGACCCCAGCCCTTCCGGCTGACCCTCGGAGTTCTCGCCGGCGAACCCGGTCCTGGCCGTGAGCGACGCGGGCGACCCGAGCGCCCCCTCGCTGCACGAGCGGTCGTCGGCGACCCCGGCGTCGACCTGCTGGCCCGGCTCGGCCCCCTGGGCCACCACCACCTGCCCCTGGGCGTCGAGGACGAGGAGCAGCCAGCCGTCCTGGGCGAGCCGCTCCGTCACCCCCTGCGCCGCCTCGCGGGCGATCACGTCCGGCTCGCGGCTGCCGTCCGGCGTGGTCGAGACCGCCACGAGCAGCTGGGACGCCACCAGCGCGGCCCGCTCCGCCACGGCCTCGCAGTCGCGGGCCAGCAGCGAGGCGGTCGCGGTGGCGGCCTCGTGGAGCCGCTGCTCGTCCTTGAAGCCGACCGAGCTCGGGAGCAGCACGCCGACCACGCCGAAGACCCCGAGGATCGGCACGACGGCGGCCACGACGAGCGCGACGGCGACGCGCGCGCGCACGCTCATGGTGCCTCCCGCCTGGCGCCGGGGTCTGACGCCGTGTCCGATCAGCCAGGATCCTCCCATGTCGCCCCCACCGCGCTCCGCCAAGGCGGTGACGCGCGCGCGGGTGCGGGGCGGCCGGACGACGCGCGACCCGTCCGTGGCCGCCGCGGTGGAGCAGGCGCTCGCCTCCCACGTGGACGCTGCGCTGCTCGCCGCGGGGGCCCGGGACCCGGAGCGGGGCACCGTCACCGACCGCCCGTCCGGCCCACCGGCTGCCCGGCCCGTCGCCTGCTATGTCTCGCTGCCGGCCGAGCCGGGCACGGGCCCGCTCCGCGGCGCTCTGCTGGCGCGAGGGCGGCCGGTGCTGCTGCCCGTCCTGCTGCCGGACCTCGACCTGGACTGGGTGCGCGACCCCGGGCCCGGCGGACCCGGCACAGCCGCCGGGGACCTCGGC
>NZ_JBBEOI010000188.1 GCF_037860755.1 Aquipuribacter hungaricus
CCCACCGCCGTCGTCCGCGGCGCCGCCCGCCGCGCCGTCCTGCGCGGCCTCCCCCGCCGGCGCCCCGGCGTCCGGTCCTGCGACCGCCCCGGGTGCCTGGTCGGCCTGCGACCCCGCGGCCTGCTCCTCGGTCGCCCCCGCGCCGTCCGCGCCGCAGCCCGCGAGGAGGACGGCGAGCAGCAGCGCAAGCAGGACCACGACCCGTCGCCTGCCGCCGGTCGCTGCTGTCCGTGCCGTGCCCCGGGCGTCCCTGTCCCGCATGTCCCGACCTCGTCCCTCCGCGCCCCGGCGGCACGGTCACCCCATGGGACCCGACCGGGCACCGCGGGGATCCCCCGACCAGGACACGATCCGGTCCCGGTCCGGTCGCGGACCGGTCACGCCGGTGACGGACCGGACAGACCGGGCACCGGCGGGGCGGCCAGGGGCCGGCTCAGGCGCGCTCGCGCAGGCCCGGGGGCGCACCGAGCGCCGAGCGGGCGGCGGTGAGCCGGCCGAGCAGGTCCTGCTCGCGGGCGGCGGCGTCCCACGGCGCGGTGCCGGCGCCGACCCGCTCGCGCAGGTGCGCCAGGTCGATGGCCGCGGTCTGGAAGCGCCGCATGGCGGGTCCCGACCCGGACCGGCGGGCCACCCGCTGGGCGTGCCGGCGGGCGGGCAGCGAGACGAGCATCTGCTCCTCGGCGGGGGAGAACCAGCCGTACCGGGCGTACAGGGCGATCCCGGACCGGACGGTCCGCGCCTGGCGCGCGCGGGCCCACAGGGCGAGGGCGACGAAGGCGCAGAACAGCGGCACCCACATCGTCAGGTAGGTCCCGGCGAACCCCGCGGTGCCGCCCACGGCCATGCCGTTCCACAGCCCGTGCAGCAGCACGGCCACCGCGAAGCCGGCGAGCGCCACGAGCAGCCGGGCCGCCCCCCGGCGCCGTGAGGCGAGCACGAGCCCGACACCGGTGGCCGCGGTGAACAGCGGGTGCGCGAACGGCGACACCACCCCGCGGACGACGAACGTCGCCACGAGCCCGCCGCTGCCGCCGGACAGCAGCGCCTCGCCCAGGTAGAGGATGTTCTCGGTGAAGGCGAACCCGACACCCACCAGGCCGGCGTAGACGAAGCCGTCGACGAGGCCGTCGAGCCCCCGCCTGCCCACGAGCACGACCGCCACCAGGCCGAGCCCCTTGATCCCCTCCTCCACCAGCGGCGCCACGAGCACGGCCCCCAGCACGTCGGCGTCGCCGCCCAGCGCCTGCACCGCAAGGGTCGGCGGCAGGCTGAGCAGCAGGGCGAACGCGGTGGCCACGGCGGCCCCCCAGCCGAAGGCGAACAGCAGCATGCCCCGCGGCTCCGGCTCGTACCGGTCGAGCCAGGCGTACACCCGGACCAGCGGCAGCACGGGCAGCGCCGCGACGAGCAGGGCCGTGGCGAAGGCCTCCGGGCCGACGCTCAGCAGCACGACGACGGTGACCACGAGGCCGCAGACCACGACGAGCAGGCCGCCGAGGACGGCCAGCACCACCTGGCCGGCGCGGCCGCCGCCACGCACGGGAGGGGCCGGGACGGGCAGCGGCTGGGGGTGGACCATGTCGGCAGGGTAGGAGGTGGGGCGGCGCTCGGCGGCTCCTCGCAGAGCGGCCGTGGACGGCGCGCGGCGGTACCGGCACGGCCTCCCGCCGCCGGCGTGCTGCTCGCGGCGGGGCGCCGTGGCCCGCCGGTGGGGACGACGGGACGGGCCCTGTCGCAGGGGCGTCGTAGGCTCGCGTCCGTGAGCAACACGGGGAGCAAGGACCGGCTGGTCTGGGTGGACTGCGAGATGACGGGGCTGAGCGTCGTCGACGACGCCCTCGTCGAGATCGCCGTCCTGGTGACCGACGGGGACCTCACGGTGCTCGGCGAGGGCGTCGACGTCGTCATCCGCCCCCCGGCGGGGTCGCTGGAGCAGATGCGCGAGGTCGTGCGGACGATGCACACGAGCTCGGGCCTGCTCGACGTGCTCGACGCGGGCACCACGCTGGAGGACGCCGAGGCGCAGGTCATGGCCTACGTCACCCAGTGGGTGCCGGACGCCGGGCGGGCACCTCTGGCGGGCAGCACCATCGGCACCGACCGCGGCTTCATCGCCCGGGACATGCCCGCCTTCGACGCGCACCTGCACTACCGGGTCGTCGACGTGTCCTCCATCAAGGAGCTCGTCAAGCGCTGGTACCCCCGGGTGCACTTCAACTCCCCCGCCAAGCACGGCGGGCACCGGGCCATGGCCGACATCCTCGAGAGCATCGCCGAGCTCCGGTTCTACCGCGAGGCCGTCTTCGTCCCCCTGCCCGGCCCGGACAGCGACGCCACCAAGGTCATCGCGGCCCGGCACGAGCTGCCCGCGGGCACCGTGCCGTCCTGGGCTCCCGGGCTGGCAGCGCACCCCTGAGGGGCGGCTACACTTCTCGACGCAGCCGGTGCGTGCACCGGCCGTGGTGGGTGTAGCTCAGCTGGTAGAGCGCCGCCTTGTGGTGGCGGATGTCGCGGGTTCAAGTCCCGTCACTCACCCCAGCGGACGACGGGCCAGGGCGACGACGCCCTGGCCCGCCGCCCGGTACCGCCCGCCCCCGTGCGACCGTGATCCCCGCAGCGACGCGACCGCCCCGCGTCCGCACGACCAGCGCGAGGAGCCCCGATGACGACGCCGACCGCACCCAACCTGCCCGCCGCCGCACGCGCCCGCGAGTACGCCGGCGTCGGCACGGAGGAGGTGGCCTACGAGCTCACCGAGCCGCTGGACCCGGACATGGCGGGCGTCTTCCGCGGCCTGCCCGCCGACGACCTGGTCTACCGGGACCGGGCGCGCGCCTTCGTGCAGGACGAGGTGCTGCCGGTCATCGACGGGTACTGGGACCGCGCGGAGTACCCCGTGCACCTGCTGCGCCGCCTCGGCGAGCTCGACCTCGTCCGCGACGGCGTCGACGTCCCGGGCCGCCCGCCGATGAGCCTGCTCGCCTCCTGCCTGGTCCAGCACGAGCTGAGCCGCGGCGACGGCTCGGTGGCCACCATGGTCGGCGTCCAGGGCGGGCTCACGCTGCGCACGGTCGCCATGCTCGGCTCGCCGGAGCAGAAGGAGCGCTGGCTCGAGCCGCTCGCCTCGGCGACGGAGCTCGGGTCCTTCGCCCTCACCGAGCCCACCCACGGCTCGGACTCGGTGAGCCTGGAGACCCGGGCGCGCACGGTGGACGCCGGCTACGTCCTGGACGGGCAGAAGAAGTGGATCGGCAACGGCTCCGCCGGCGGGGTGACCGTGGTGTGGGCCCGGGGCGACGACGGCCAGGTGCACGGCTACCTCGTCCCCCAGACCACGCCCGGCTACCGGGGCGAGACCATCGAGGGCAAGGTCGCGCTACGGGCGATCTGGCAGGCCCACGTCCGCCTCGAGGGCGCGGCCGTCCCCGCGGACGCCCTGCTGCCCGGCGGCGAGACCTTCGCCGACACCGCGCGCGTCCTCGCCGCGACCCGGCTCGGCGTGGCCTGGTCCGCGCTCGGCCACATGACCGCCTGCTACGAGACCGCGGTGCACTACACCCGCCAGCGGGTGCAGTTCGGGCGCCCGCTCGCCGCCTCGCAGGTCGTGCAGGAGCGCCTGGCCCGGATGCTCAGCCACGTGACGTCGGTGCAGGCGCTGCTCATGAGCCTCACCCGGCTCGCCGCGGAGGAGCCGGTGAGCGGGGCGCAGGCGTCCCTGGCCAAGTACACGGCCACCCGGACCGCGCGGGTCGTCGCCACCGAGGCGCGGGACCTGCTCGGCGGCAACGGCATCCTGCTGCGCCACCGGGTGGTCCGGCACTTCGCCGACGTCGAGGCGATCCACACCTACGAGGGCACCGAGACCGTCCAGGCCCTGCTCGTCGGCCGCAGCATCACCGGGATGTCCGCCTTCGCCTGACGGCCGGGACGTCACGCCCGGCCGGCGGCCCGGGGACCCCCGCTCAGACGACCGCGGGACCCCCGACGACCGCTCGGTCCCCGACGGCCGTGCAGTCCCCGACGACCGCGCGGTCCTCGGCCCGGCGGCGCAGGGTGGTGGCCGGCCTGGAGCCCCCGTGCCCCGGCGCGGCGAGCAGGGCGAGGACGGCGAGGTCGTCGGCCAGGCGGGGGTCGCCGTGCCAGGCCTGCGCCGCGTGCTCCAGCGCGGCGAGCGTCGGGCCGAGCCCCCCGCCGCAGGGGTCGGCGGCGGCCAGGACGTCGGCGGCGCGCGGCGTCCCGAGCTCCTCCCCTGCGGCGTCGCGGGCCTCGACGAGGCCGTCGGTGAACAGGCACAGCAGGTCGCCGTCGGCCAGCTCGACCCGCTGCGGCACGAGCACGGGGTCGGGGACCAGGCCGAGCGCCGTGCCCGGCACCCCGACCACCTCGACCCGGCCGTCGGCCCGGCGCAGCAGCGGCTGCAGGTGCCCGGCGAGGACGAGGTCGGCGCTCACCCCGCCCGGGTGCGGCGTGAGGACGACGTGGGCCAGGGTGCAGAACCGCTCGTCGTCGCCCTCGTCGGACAGCGCCGTGTTGACCGCCGACAGCAGCCGCTCCGGCCGGGCCGCGTCGGCCGACAGCGCGCGCAGGGTGAACCGGACCCGCGCCGTCACCGCCGCGGCCTCGGCGCCCTTGCCGGCCACGTCGCCCAGCACCGCGCACCAGCGGCCGTCGCCGAGCGGCCACAGCTCGTAGAAGTCGCCGCCGATCTCGCGCCCCTCCCCCGCCGGGCGGTACAGGGCGCCGGCGAGCAGCCCCGGGACCTCTGGCAGCACCGCGGGCAGCAGGGCGGTCTGCAGGGCCGCGGCCACCCGCGTCCGCTCCTCGAGCAGGACCCGCACCTGCTCCTCCGCGGCACGGCGGGCCGTGATGTCCCGCAGCAGCAGCACCTGCCCGGCGGGGGTGCCGGAGCGGTCGAGCAGCGGCCGGCTGCGCACCTCGACCGTGCGGGCCCCGTCCGCCCCGCCGACCACGACCTCGCCGGCGGCGTGGTCGGGCAGCAGCACGTCGACCGGGACGCCCTCGGGATGGGCGCCCCCGCCCGGGCCGCCGGCCGCGCCGAGCAGCGCCCGCGCGGCGGGGTTGCTCTCGAGCACGCGGCCGAGCGGGTCCACGACGAGCACGCCGTCGGGCAGCCCGTCGACCACGACGTCCCGCGCCACCCGCGCCAGGGTGAGCAGGCGCCCCTGCAGCAGCCCCAGGACGACGACGGCGCCGGTGACGACGAACAGGAACGGGGTGAGGTCGACGCGGGCGAACGGGCCCACCTCGAGGTTGAAGAGCAGGTTCGCCGTCCACGGCAGCACCGCCGCGACGGCGAGCGCGACCGACAGCCGCCGGTAGGCGCGGCTGGTCCGCAGCAGCCCGCGGATGAACACGACCATGGCCCACAGGACCATCCCGTAGGCGTAGACGGCGTGGACCCAGAACAGGTCGCCGGTCCGCACCACCGGCACCGGGTCGGCCGCGGTGGGGGGCGGCACGGAGCGGATGAGGTCGTGGGTGTCCGGGACCGCCAGCAGCCCGAGCACGAGCAGAGGCTCGACGGCGAGCAGCGCCAGGGTCCGGCGGGACACCCACGACCGGCGCCCGGTGAAGACGAGGACGAAGACGAGCCAGGTCGGCGGCACCAGGACGATCCCGGCGTACTTGAGGTCGCCCCACAGCAGCCGGGTCGCCGGGTCGGTGACGGACAGCTCGACCGCCCCCGCGAGCCCCCACCAGGCCGCCGCGAGCAGCACCGCGGCCAGCGGGCGGCCCTCGGGGACCTGCCGGCGGCGGGCGGCCCACAGCGCCTGGGCGGCCAGCGCGACGCCGGCCAGCACCAGGAGCCCCGCGAGGACCTGCGCCATCGGTCCATCGTGGTCGGTCCGGCCCCGCGGCGCGACGACTGGGGCCCCGGACCACACCGATGCCACGCTCTGGGGCATGGCCCGGTTCTTCGACGTCCACCCGGACGACCCCCAGCCGCGCAGCATCGCCCAGGTGGTGGCGATGGTCCGCGACGACGCCCTCGTCGCCTACCCGACGGACTCCTGCTACGCGCTGGGGTGCCGGATGGACTCCCGGACCGGTCCCGACCGGATCCGCCGGATCCGTGCGCTGGACGACCGGCACCACTTCACGCTGGTCTGCGCCGACTTCGCCCAGCTCGGCCAGCTCGTGCAGCTGGACAACCGGGGCTTCCGGTCGGTCAAGGCGTCGACGCCGGGCCCGTACACGTTCATCCTGCCCGCGCTCAAGGAGGTGCCCCGCCGCCTGGCGCACCCGAGGAAGAAGACCGTGGGCGTGCGGATCCCCGAGCACCCGGTGGTGCGGGCGCTGCTGCGGGAGCTCGGCGAGCCGCTGCTGTCGAGCACGCTCCTGCTGCCCGGCGACGACGACCCCATGACGGACGGCTGGCAGATCAAGGAGCGGCTGGACCACGTCGTCGACGCCGTCGTGGACTCCGGCGACTGCGGCACGGAGCCGACCACGGTCGTCGACCTGTCCGGCGGCGTCCCCGAGGTGGTCCGGGTGGGCGCCGGGGACCCGTCGCGGTTCCTCTAGGCCCGGGCGCCCGGTGGGGCCGGGCCCACGGCCGCGGCGGGACGACGGAGGGGGCCGTCCCCGGTCACCCGGGCACGACCCCCTCGCTCGTCACGACCGCTCAGGCGCGGTGGCGCCCCCTCGCCGTCCGCAGCCCGCCGCGGCGGGACACGACCAGCAGGCCGCCGCCCAGCGCGACCAGCACGACCGCGCCGAGGAGCACGTCGCCCGCCTCGGCGCCCGTGCGCGCCAGGCGCGACGGGAGCGACACGACGGGACCTGCGCCCGTGCC
>NZ_JBBEOI010000189.1 GCF_037860755.1 Aquipuribacter hungaricus
ACGACCAGCAGCAGCGCCAGGAGCAGGCGCTCGGGCCCCCGGCCCGTCGTCACTCCCCGGTCGCCGGGGACGCCACCACGGGCCCTGCCGCTGCCCGGCCCGCGCGGACGTCCAGCCGCGCAGCAGCGCGAGCATGACGCCGAGGGCACCGCCGAGCACCGCCCCCACGGCCGCGCCCGACCTGGGGCCGACCGAGCTCGGGGACTCCGGCAGGTCGGCGGCGGTGAGCACGGAGACCTGCCCGGTGGCGAGGTCCGCCGCGGCGCGCAGCCGGGCCTCCTGCTGCGCGAGGGAGGCGACCTCCTCCGCGAGCGCGACCGCCCGCGGGTCGGGTGTCCCGTCCTCCTGCAGGGGCACCGCGCCGACCTGGCCCTGGAGCTGCACGGCGGTGGCCTGCAGGGCGTCGGCCTGGGCCAGCAGCGGCGCCACGGCGGACTCCTGGCCGATGTCGAGGTAGGCCGCGGTGACGCCGGCCGCGACCGTCTGCGCCTGCTCCGGGGTCCCGGCGGTGGCGCTGACGACGAGCACGTCGGTCTGCTCCTCGACCCCCACCGTCACCGCCTCGCGGACGTCGCGGGGACGCAGGCCCAGGTCGTCGGCCGCGCGCTCGGTGACGGCGTCGCTGAGCACCACCCGGGCCTGGGTGTTGATGGACCGGACCACGTCGCCGCCGCCCTGGGAGGACCCGGTGAGGACCGCCGTGGGGTCGACGCTGGACACGAGCAGGGTCGTCGAGCTCCGGTAGACGGGGTCGACCTGGGTGAGGCCGAGCCCGAGGACCGCCGCGACGAGCGCCGCGCACAGCAGGACGAGCCACCAGCCGCGGGCGAGCGCGAGGACGGGGTCGAACCGGTCGGCGCTCACGCGGGCGGCACCGGCAGGCGCGGCACCGGACCGCGCCGCCGCTCCGGCGCGAAGCGGACCAGGCCGGCGAGCAGGCCGGCCCCCCAGCTGAGGTGGACCAGGGCGGGGACGACGGCGCCGCGCCACGGCTCGGCGCCGTCGGCGTGGGCTGCCCGGGCGCCGAGGGCCCCGCTGAGCAGGGCGTACCCGGCGGCGCCGGCGGCCCAGCCGCGGCGGCTGACCAGCGGTCCCAGGAGCAGGCCGAGGACCACCAGCGGCGGGGCGAGCTGCCGGGCCCGCAGCGAGCCGGGGTGCAGGTGCAGGGTGAGGCCCTTGTAGTAGCCGTAGCGCCACATCTGCAGCGCGAGCGCGCGGGGGGTGCGGCGGACGTACCAGGTGCTGCGGGCGGCCGGCTGCAGGTGCACCGGGGACCCGGACTCCGCCACCCGGACGTCCATCTCGTAGTCCTCGTTGGCGTGCAGCCGCTCGTCCCAGCCGCCGGCCGCGACGAGCTGCTCGCGCCGGTAGCAGCCGGAGAACACGTGGACGATCGGCCCGGGCGCGCCGCCGACCCGGTGGCGTGCGCCGCCGAGGCCGACGGGCCGCGACAGCACCGAGGCGATGGCCGCCCCCCAGGCGCCCCGGCCCGCGGTCTCCATGGCGCCGCCGACCCCCGCGGCGCCGGGCGTGGCGCGCAGGAAACCGACGACCTGCTCCAGGTAGTCGTCGGCGTAGTCGGCGTGGGTGTCCATCCGCGCGACGAGGTCGCCGGTGGCCGCGGCCAGCGCGACGTTGAGGGCCGCGGGGACGACCCGGCGGGGGTTGTCGACGACGACGAACGAGGGGTCGTCGGCGGCCACCCGGTCCAGCCACTCCCGGCTGCCGTCGGTGGACGTGCCGTCGGCCACGACGACCTGGTCCGGCTGCAGGGTCTGCGCACGCAGCCGTTCCAGGACGGCCGGCCAGCGCTCGATCTCGTCCCGGGCGGGGATGACGACCGTGAGCGTCGGCCGCCCCGGCCCGGTCTGGTCCTCGGTCACGTCTGGGCCCCCAGGTCGTCGGAGATGCGCTGGACGAGCGGCCGGGTCGCGGCCGCCCAGGAGTGGTCGTCGCCGACCGCGGCGGCGCCGGCCTCGCCGAGCCTGGCACGGCGCGCGGGGTCGGCGAGGAGGTCGACCAGCTCCCGGGCCATGGCCGCGGGCTCGTCGGCGACGACGACGCCCCGGCCGACGAGGTCCTCGAGCCCTTCGACCCCGACCGTGGTGGACACCACCGGGCGGGCGTGGGCCAGGGCCTCGAGGATCTTCAGCCGGGAGCCGCCGCCGGAGCGCAGCGGCGCGACGGCCAGGGCGCTGCGGGCGTAGGACGGGGTGAGGTCGGGGACGGTGCCGGTGACCTCGAGGCCGGGACCGGCCAGCTCGCGGACGGCCGGGGCGGGGTTGCGGCCGACGAGCAGCAGGGTCGCGTCGGGGCGCTCGGCCCGCACGAGCGGCCAGACCTGCTCGGCGAACCACACGGCCGCGTCGACGTTGGGCGCCCACGACAGCAGCGCGACGAAGCAGACGACCGGCCCGGTGGCCTGCGGCAGCGGGGTCGGCTCGTCCCAGGCGTTGGGGACCACGACGAGCCGGTCGACGACGGGGCGGCCGTCGGCGCCCCTCGCCCCCGAACCGACCAGGTCGCGGAGCCGGTCCGCGTCGCCGGCGCTGGCCAGGGCGACCACCCCGGCCGAGGCGGAGGCGCGCCGCTCCAGGCGCCGCAGCAGCCGGGCCTCGACAGCGAGCACCAGCCGCCGGACGCCGCGCTGCGAGCGGGCGTACCGGTCGGTGAGGGAGGACTCGACGTTGTGCATGTCGAGCACGGTGGTGGCGGCCGACGAGCGGCGCGCCAGGGGGACGAGCTGGACGTGCTCGACGACGAGGGCGTCGGCCCGCCGGGCGGTCGCGTCACGCACCGCGGCGTCCAGGGCGCGGGAGTAGAACCGGGCCGAGGTCAGGCTCTGGCCGCGCAGCAGGCCGAGCGCGAGGTCGACGAGCCGGGCCGGCAGCGGGCCGCCGCGAGGGACGGCGACCACGCGCACGCCCTCCGCCTCGAGCCCGGCCACGTCCTCGTCCTGCCCGGCGTAGGCACACACCGTCACCTCGCCGTGCGCGCGCAGGGCACGCACCACACCGAGGGTGCGGCGCTTGTCGCCGCTGTTGGGCGGCCAGGGGACGAACTTCGCCACGACGACGCTATGCACGGTCGCCCTCCTCGGTGCTCGGGACGGGGGTGCTGCCTGGTCGGGTGGTGGCAGCGGGGCTGCGGTCGGGTGCCGTGCCGCGGCTGGTCGCGGCACGGGTCAGGGCACGGGCCCGCCGCAGCCCCGCGAGGACCCGGCCGACGACCGCGGGGCGGCGGGTGGGGTCGCGACGGCCGACGACGAGCGCGGCGCGCAGGCGCGCGGACGGCACCACCAGCAGCAGCGCCCACACCGACAGCCCGAGCAGGTGCGCGACCGGCAGGTGCGCCTGCGAGAGCCGCCGGACCAGCCGGAGCGCCGGGGGCAGCAGCCAGGGCCGGCCCTCGAGCGCACCGAGCATGAGCCGGCGCTCGAGCACGTAGGCCGGGGCCGAGGCGCCGAACGGGGGCTCGTCGAGGTCGAGGAGCGCGCAGGTCTGCTCCCAGCGGCGCCCGAACCAGTCGATCTCGCCCTGGAGCCGCTCCGGCGTGGGGCGGTTCCACTGGCTGTGGTTGCCGCCGTGGACCCGGTACCGGGCCAGCGGCACCGGCAGGCTGACGACCGGCTCCCCGAGGTGGGGCAGGGCGAGCGTGAGGGGCCCGTCGACGAAGTCGCGCAGGTCGAGCAGGTCGGTCCGCATGCCCAGCAGCACGTCGCGCCGGTAGACGTTCCCGGACGTCGGCGGGCAGGTGTAGAAGCCGAGCACCGCGTTGTCGCGCACCATCTCGGCCGCCCCGTAGCCGTCGGGCACCGTGGGGAAGACCGAGCCGGTGGGCACCCCGACGGCGTCGACCGCCTCCAGCGGGAACTGCACCTTGGCGGGGCGGCCGGCGAGCGCGGTCCGCAGGGTGGTGAGCATGCCGGGGACGGCGAGGTCGTCGGCGTCGAGGAAGAAGACGTAGTCCGACGAGCAGACGGCGAGCCCCGTGAGGCAGGCCGACAGCTGGCCGCCGTTCTCCTGCTCGACGAGCCGGACCCGGTCCCCGTAGCCGCGCGCGACCTCGGCGGACCGGTCGGTGGACCCGTCGTCGACCACGACGACCTCGGCGAACGGGGGGTCCTGCGCGAGCACGCTGTCGATCGTCTCGGCGAGGAAGTCCTCGTAGTCGTGGACCGGGATGACGACGGCCACGGTCGGGGCGGCAGCGCCGTCGGCCGCCGGCCCGGCCGGGGAGAGCCCCGTGGTGGCCCCGGGGGCGGGCCGGGTGCGCCGGGCCCGGGCGAAGACCTCCTCGTAGCCCTGCACGGTGCGGTCGACGGTGAACGAGCGCGCGACCGCCTGCCCGGCGGTGGCGATGCGCACCCGGGCCTCGTCGTCGCCGACCAGCTGCACCAGGGCACGGCCCAGGTGCTCCGACGTGGGGGCGACCACGCGGGCGTCGACCATGTCGGTGAGGTGGTCCCCGCCGAACGCGGTGGCCGTCGTCACCGCCGCGCACCCGAAGGCCATCGCCTCGGGCAGGGCGAGCCCGAAGCCCTCGGACAGCGACGGGAACAGCAGGACCGACGACGACCCCAGCAGCCGCGCGTGCTCGGCGACGCTGATCCGGGGCAGCACGGTGACGGACCTGCGGTCGCCCGGGTGGAAGTGCGCGCGGACCTCGTCCTGGCCCAGGCCGGTCCCGCCGACGGTGAGCGTGGCCGAGGGGTGCTGCTCGCGCAGCAGGCGGAAGGCGGCGGGCACGTGGAAGGCGCCCTTGCGGGCCTCCCAGGTCCCGAACCAGACGACCGACCCGGGGGTGCGGCCGGCGACCGGGGGCGCGTCGAGGGACGCGGCGAGCAGCTCCGGGTGCACCGGCGGCGGGACGAGCACGGCGTCGCCGCCGGCCGCGCGCAGCGTCGCCAGGTCGCGCAGGTTCTGCACCACGGTGACGTCGGCGGCCCCGGTGCCCCGGGCGTCCCAGCGGACCTGGAACGGGCCGGTGACCAGGCGGTTCGCCGGTCCCGCGCGGTGGTGGCCGAGCTGGGCCTCGACGAGCCCGGCGACGTGGTCGTGCACCACGAGGCCGTGGACGTGGTTGACCAGCAGCGGGCGCGACGGGGTGCGCCGCAACCGGCGGAACAGGGGGTACGCCGTGCCGGAGGAGGCCATGACGACGTCGTAGGACGCGGGCTCCCAGCGCCGGGCCGCCCGGCTGACGAGCTGCGGCAGCAGGGTGCGGCGGGCGAGCAGCCGCAGCCGCGGGTCCTCCGGCAGGCCCATGTCCTCCAGGTGCTGCAGCCGCACCTCGTGCCCCCGCCCCCGGAGGCCGTCGGCGAGCAGGTGGTAGACCCGCGAGGCGCCGCCGTCGGGGTCGTCGGGCACGTGCGACAGCAGCAGGACCCGGAGCGGGCCGGCCGCGGTCAGGTCGGTCAGGTCGGTCGGGTCGGTCGGGTCGGTCGGGTCGGTCGGGTCGGTCGTGGGGGTCAGGTCGGTCATGCGGACACCTCCGAGGGGACGCGCCCGAGCCGGGCCGCGCGGAGCAGGAGCCACCAGGCCGGCGGCACGACGAGGGCGGCGGCTGCCGCCAGGCCCCACGCGGCGCCCGCCTCGCCGTAGCGCCAGGCCCCGATGACCGAGAGCAGGACCACGAGCGGACCCAGCATGGCCGAGGTCCAGAACGCGTAGGTGGTGCGGGCGAGCGCCCGCATGACGGCCGTGGCGCCGACGGTCGCGCCGATGCAGGCGGTGAACACGACGAGCCCCGGCAGCGCCTCGCGGGCACCGGTCCAGGTCTCGCCGAGCAGGGCCTCCCCCGCCGCCCGGGGCAGCAGGAGCAGGATCCCGCCCCACACCAGGTCCACGACGACCATGACCCCGCTGAGGACCAGTGCCACGAGGACGTGGCTGCGCCGGGACAGGTCGTGGCGGACGATCTCCGGCACGGCGAAGGAGCTCAGGGCGAAGCCCACGATGTTGAGGGGGCCGAGCAGGGTCTGCGCGGCGCGGATCGCCCCGACGGTCTCCACCGAGGCCACGGCCGCCATGAGGACGAACGCCACCTGGGTGGCGCCGAGGATCGCGGCGGCGTTGGCGACGGAGGGACCGGCCACGTCCCGGTGGTCGACGAGGAACCGGCGGCTCGCCCGCAGGTCCGGCACGGCGCCGGCCTGCCGGGCACCCCAGACGGCGGCCACGAGCGCGGCGAGCCCCCAGGCGAGCACGTACCAGACGGCCCGCTCCGCGCCGGCCACGAGCAGGCCCGCGATGAGGACCGCCTGCAGGACGGTCCACAGCAGGTCGTTGGTGAAGGCGTGCCGGGGCGTGCCGCGGGAGACGAAGACCGTCCGCCACGTGTCCTGGAGCATGAGCGCCGGCAGCAGGACCCCCGTGGCCAGGAGCACGTCGCGCAGCGGCACCCCCAGCGGCAGCGAGGCCAGCACCATGACGAGCGCGCTCAGCAGCCCGATGACGACCGACGTGCCGCCGGCCGCGGCGGCCACCCGGGTGCGCAGCTCCCCCGTGGCGGTCGCGTACCGGATCATGACGACCTGCCCGGAGGACGCCTGGCTGATGGCGACCGCGAAGGTGTAGACGGAGAACGCCAGGGCGAACGCGCCGTACTCGGTCGGGGAGACCGTCCGCGCCACGACGATGCTCAGCCCCGCGTTGGCCAGGCTGGAGACGGCCTGGTCGGCGAGGATCCAGCCCGCGCGCCCGCCCAGCGACCGGCCCGCGCCGCCGCGCCGCGCACCGGCGCCGGCACCGTCCGCGCCATGCGCGAGGGCGACCTCGGGGGCTGCC
>NZ_JBBEOI010000190.1 GCF_037860755.1 Aquipuribacter hungaricus
CCACGGCGCCCCCGCCGGGCGCCCCGGCCCCGACCGCTCGTCGCCGCAGCCCTACCGCTCGTCGCTGACCCCGGCCGCGTCGCTCGCCCCGCGGGCCGGGGCGCCGCCATCATCCGGACCGACGCCCGCACCGCCGCGGACGTGTGCGCGACGAGGAGGTCACGTGAGCACCACCCACGATCCCGACAGGTTCCGCGAGGACCACGCCCCCGACCAGACCACGTGGGAGGAGGTGCAGGACAGCGCCGACTTCCAGGCGCTGCGCCGCTCGTTCCGCCGCTTCGTCTTCCCCATGACGGTCGCGTTCCTCGTCTGGTACTTCCTGTACGTCCTGCTCGCCGCCTACGCCACCGACTTCTTCGCGACGCCCGTCTTCGGCAACGTCAACGTCGGCATCCTCTTCGGCCTGGGCCAGTTCGTCAGCACGGCCCTCATCACCATCGCCTACGTGCGCTGGGCCAACCGCAACCTCGACGACCAGGCCGCCACCATCGGCGCCCGCGTCCGGACGGAGGAGGGCCGGTGAACCGCCTCCCCCTCGCCGTGGCACCGACCGAGGCCGTCGGCAGCCCTCTGGTCAACATCGCGATCTTCCTGCTGTTCGTCGCGGTCACCCTCGTCGTGGTGTTCCGCGCCTCCAAGAACACCAAGACCGCCGCGGACTACTACGCCGCCGGCCGCTCGTTCACCGGCGGCCAGAACGGCACCGCCATCGCCGGGGACTACCTGTCCGCGGCGAGCTTCCTCGGCATCGCCGGCGCCATCGCCGTCAACGGCTACGACGGCTTCCTCTACTCCATCGGCTTCCTCGTCGCCTGGCTCGTGGCCCTGCTGCTGGTCGCGGAGCTGCTGCGCAACACCGGCAAGTTCACGATGGCCGACGTCCTCAGCTTCCGGCTGCGGCAGCGCCCGGTCCGCGTCGCGGCCGCCACGGCCACGCTCGCCGTCTCCTTCTTCTACCTGCTGGCCCAGATGGCGGGCGCCGGCGGCCTGGTGGCGCTGCTGCTCAACATCCAGTCCCGCACCGGGCAGTCGCTGGTCATCGCCGTCGTCGGCGCGCTCATGATCGTCTACGTGCTCGTCGGCGGCATGAAGGGCACCACCTGGGTGCAGATCATCAAGGCGACGCTGCTCATCGCCGGCGCCGGCGTCATGACGGTGTGGGTGCTGGCCAAGGCCGGCTTCAACCTGTCCCGCCTGCTCGGACAGGCCGTGGAGTCCGCGGGCAACCCGCAGCTGCTCGAGCCGATGGTCCAGTACGGCGCCTCCGGGCTGACGAAGCTCAACTTCATCTCCCTGGCGCTCGCGCTGGTGCTCGGCACCGCGGGCCTGCCCCACGTGCTCATGCGCTTCTACACGGTGCCCACCGCCAAGGAGGCCCGCCGCAGCGTGGTCTGGGCGATCTCGCTGATCGGCCTGTTCTACCTGTTCACGCTCGTGCTCGGCTTCGGCGCCATGGCCTACGTCGGCCAGGAGACGATCCTCGCCTCGCCCGGCGGCGTGAACTCCGCGGCACCGCTGCTGGCCTTCGAGCTGGGCGGCACCCTGCTGCTGGGCATCATCGCCGCGGTCGCCTTCGCCACGATCCTCGCGGTCGTCGCCGGCCTCACCATCACCGCCGCGGCCAGCTTCGCCCACGACATCTACGCCAGCGTCATCAAGAAGGGCGAGGGCGACCCGGAGGCGGAGGTCAAGATCGCCCGCCGCACGGTGGTCGTCATCGGCGTCGTGTCGATCCTCGGCGGCATCGCGGCGAACGGGCAGAACATCGCCTTCCTCGTCGCGCTCGCCTTCGCGGTCGCCGCGAGCGCCAACCTGCCGACGATCCTGTACTCGCTGTTCTGGTCCCGCTTCAACACCCGCGGCGCCCTGTTCAGCATGTGGGGCGGGCTCGTCAGCTGCATCGTGCTCATCGCCCTGAGCCCGACGGTGTCCGGCGCCGAGACCTCGATGATCCCGTCCGCGGACTTCGACGTCTTCCCCCTCGCCAACCCCGGCATCGTCTCCATCCCGCTCGCCTTCCTGCTCGGGTGGGTCGGCACGGTCACCAGCCGTCCCGACGCCAACCACGAGTCCAAGCAGGCCGAGATGGAGGTCCGCTCCCTCACGGGCGCGGGCGCCGAGAAGGCCACCGTCCACTGATCCCCCGGCCGGTCGGCGGGCAGCCCCGCCGACCGGCCGGTCACCACCCGCGAAGGAGAACCGATGACCACGGAGCCCTCGAAGACGCTGGAGAACCTGTCGGTGGAGAGCCGGCGCTTCCCGCCGCCCGAGGAGTTCGCCCGCGACGCCGTGGCGGGACCCGAGCTGTACGAGCAGGCCTCGGCCGACCGGCTGGCCTTCTGGGCCGCCCAGGCCCGCGAGCGCCTGCACTGGGAGGAGGACTTCTCCGAGACCCTCGACTGGACCGACCCGCCGTTCGCGAAGTGGTACGTCGGCGGGAAGCTCAACGCCGCCTACAACTGCGTGGACCGCCACGTCGAGGCCGGCAACGGCGACCGGGTCGCCATCCACTTCGAGGGCGAGCCCGGCGACACCCGCACCATCACCTACGCCGACCTCCAGAAGGAGGTCAGCCGGGCGGCCAACGCCTTCGCCGCGCTCGGCGTCGGCGAGGGCGACCGGGTCGCGGTCTACCTGCCGATGATCCCCGAGGCCATCGTCACGATGCTCGCCTGCGCCCGGCTCGGTGCCGCGCACAGCGTGGTCTTCGGCGGGTTCAGCGCCGACGCGCTGCGCAGCCGGATCGACGACGCCCAGGCCACGCTCGTCGTCACCGCCGACGGCGGGTACCGCCGCGGCAGCGCGGCCGCCCTCAAGCCCGCGGTCGACGGCGCCCTGGACGGCGGCGCCGACAGCGTCCGGTCCGTCGTCGTCGTCCGCCGCACCGGCCAGGACGTGGAGTGGACCGAGGGTCGCGACGTGTGGTGGCACGACGTCGTCGACACCGCCTCCGACGAGCACACGCCGCAGGCCTTCGACGCCGAGAACCCGCTCTTCATCCTCTACACCTCCGGCACGACAGGGAAGCCCAAGGGCATCCTCCACACCACCGGCGGCTACCTCACGCAGGTCGCCTACACCCACGCGACGGTGTTCGACCTGCGCCCGGAGACCGACGTCTACTGGTGCACCGCCGACGTCGGCTGGGTCACCGGCCACAGCTACGTCGTCTACGGCCCGCTCGCCAACGGCGCGACCCAGCTGGTCTACGAGGGCACCCCCGACACCCCGCACAAGGCCCGGTGGTGGGAGCTCGCCGCCAAGTACGGCGTGACCATCCTCTACACCGCGCCCACGGCGATCCGGACCTTCATGAAGTGGGGCGAGGAGCTCGTCGCCGAGCACGACCTGTCGAGCATCCGGCTGCTGGGCAGCGTCGGGGAGTCCATCAACCCCGAGGCGTGGATCTGGTACCGCCGGGTGGTCGGGCACGACCGCACCCCGATCGTCGACACCTGGTGGCAGACCGAGACCGGCGCGATCATGATCAGCCCGCTCCCGGGCGTGACGACCCTGCGGCCCGGCTCGGCCCAGAAGCCGCTGCCCGGCATCAGCGCCGCCGTGGTCGACGACGAGGGCAAGGAGGTCCCGCACGGCGGGGGCGGCTACCTCGTCCTCACCGAGCCCTGGCCGGCGATGCTGCGGACCATCTGGGGCGACGACCAGCGGTTCAAGGACACGTACTGGTCGCGGTTCCCGGGCCGGTACTTCGCCGGCGACGGCGCCAAGCTCGACGACGACGGCGACGTCTGGCTCCTCGGCCGGGTCGACGACGTGATGAACGTGTCGGGCCACCGGCTGTCGACGACGGAGATCGAGTCGGCGCTGGTCAGCCACCCCGCGGTGGCCGAGGCCGCCGTGGTCGGCGCCGCCGACGACACCACCGGCCAGGCGCCGGTGGCCTTCGTCATCCTCCGTGGCAACAGCGCGAGCGTCATCGGCGACACCGACCCGCAGGAGGCGCTGCGCGACCACGTCGCCAAGCAGATCGGCGCCATCGCCAAGCCCAAGCGGGTGCTCGTCGTGCAGGAGCTGCCCAAGACCCGCTCGGGCAAGATCATGCGCCGGCTGCTGCGCGACGTGGCCGAGAACCGTGAGCTCGGCGACGTCACCACGCTCACCGACTCCGGCGTCATGGGTCTCATCCAGACCGGCCTGGCCGCGAAGGGCTCGGCGACGGAGGACTGAGGCAGCGGCGCGTCCGCGAGCCGGGCGGCCCGAGGAGACCGGGCCGCCCGGCCGCTAGCCTGGGCGACGGAGAGCCGGGAAGTCTGGTCGGCACGAGCGGCGGTACGAGCGACGTCGCGCCTGACGCACCCCTTGAGGGTGCTGCCGCCCCGCCCCCGACCAGGAGGACACCCGTGCCCCACGACGCCCCCCGCCCACGCACCCGGCTCTTCGGCCGGCAGGAGGGCGACGACCGCGACCGCTCCGTCGTCGCCGCGGCGCTGCGCACCGAGACCGTCGGCGGCGCGGTCCTGCTCGTCGCCGCGGTGGCCGCGGTGGTGTGGGCCAACCTCCCCGGCCGGGAGGCGTACACCGCCCTGCGCGAGACCGTCCCCTACGACGGCACCCTCGGGCTCGGCCCGCTGAGCTTCCACCTGGACCTTACGCTGTCCGCGTGGGCGGCCGACGGCCTGCTCGCCGTCTTCTTCTTCATCGTCGGCCTCGAGCTCAAGCGCGAGTTCCTCGCCGGCTCCCTGCGGAAGCCCTCCCAGGCGGCCATGCCCATGCTCGCGGCCGTCGGGGGCATGACCGTGCCCGCCCTGTTCTACGTGGCGGTGACCTTCTCCGCCGGTCCCGACGCGCTGCGCGGCTGGGCGATCCCGGCGGCCACCGACATCGCCTTCGCCCTCGCGGTGCTCGCCGTCATCGGCTCCGGGCTGCCGTCGGCGCTCCGGGCGTTCCTGCTCACGCTCGCCGTGGTCGACGACCTGCTGGCGATCATCATCATCGCCGTCTTCTACACCGACACCCTCGAGCTGGGGTACCTCGCCGGGGCGCTGGTCCCGGTCGGGCTGTTCGCCCTGCTCGTCCAGAGGCGGATCACCAGCGAGTGGCTGCTCGTGCCGCTCGCCCTCCTCGCGTGGCTGTTCGTCCACGAGTCCGGGGTGCACGCCACCATCGCCGGGGTGCTGCTGGGCCTCACCGTCCCCGTGCTGCGGCCCGGGCGCGAGGGCGTGTGCCTGGCCACCAGCATCGAGCACGCCTGGCGGCCGGTCTCCGCCGGCTTCGCCATCCCGGTCTACGCGTTCTTCGCCGCGGGCGTGAACTTCACCGAGGGCGGCGTGGGCGAGGTCTTCGCCGACCGGGTCGCCCTGGGGGTCATGCTCGGGCTGGTCGGCGGCAAGGTGGTCGGGGTCTTCGGCACCACGTGGCTGCTGGCCCGCTTCACGAAGGCCGAGCTGGACGCGGACCTGGCGTGGGGGGACGTGCTGGGCGTGGCTCTGCTCGCGGGCATCGGGTTCACGGTGTCGCTGCTCATCGGCGAGCTCGCGTTCGGTGCGGGGTCGGAGACCGGGCAGCACGTCACCGCGGCCGTCCTGTTCGGCTCGCTCACCTCGGCGGTGCTGGCCTCGGTCGTGCTGCTGCGGCGCAACAAGGCGTACCGGCTCGTCGCCGAGCGCGAGGCCGCCCGCACCGCCACGGCCTGAACCCGGCGCGGCCGCGGGCCCGAGAGGGCCGGGGGGCCGAGAGCCCCCGGTCCGGGACGCGCCGCGGGCAGGCCCGCCGTCCGCCCGCGCGCTACCGTCGTGCCCCCGCCCCCGGACCCTGGAGACACCTCTCATGGCACCGACCGACCGCTCCATCGGCCAGCTGGTCGCCGACGCCCTCGACGACGTGCGCGCCATCATCGACCACGAGAAGGCGCTCGCGAAGGCCGAGATCACCAAGGCCGCCAAGGCGGGCGGGATCGGTGCCGGCCTCCTCGCCGCCGCCCTGTCGCTGCTCGGCCTCGCCGTGGTCTACCTCCTCGTCGCCGCGGCCGAGGGCATGGTCGCGGGCGGGATGGAGCGCTGGGGTGCCTACCTGCTCGTCGGCGGCGTGCTGCTCGTGCTCGGGCTGGTCCTCGCCGGCGTGGGCGCGCTCATGCTCAAGCGCGTGCAGGGCCCCAAGCGGACCCTGGCCCAGGGCAAGGGCACCGTCGAGGACGTCAAGGAGGCCTTCACCTCCGACCACGGCACCGACGGGCAGGACCAGCACGGCCGCGACGCGGCGGTGCAGATGGCCAAGACCGGCGCCTCCACGGTCGCCGGCACCCGCGCTGCCGGGCGGGACTGAGCGGGGTCTCCCGCTGAGCCCCCGCCGGCCGACCTTCCCCGCCCACCTCACCGACGCCTCGGTCGTCGGCGTCCCGGGGCCCTGGCACCACCGCTTCGTCGGGGCCCACGGCATCCGGTTCCACGTCGCCGTCTGCGAGCCGGCCGGCGACGGCGACCCGCAGGCGCCGCTGGTGCTGCTGCTGCACGGTGCGCTGCAGAACTGGTGGGCCTGGCGGGACGTGCTCCCCGGGCTCGCAGCCGCCGGGTACCGGGCCGTGGCGGCGGACCTGCGCGGGCACGGCGCCTCCGACGCCACGCCCCGCGGCTATCACCTGCCCGGGCTGGCCGACGACGTCGACGCGCTCGTGCGGTCCCTCGGGGCCCGGCGCGCGGTGGTCGTCGGGCACGACCTGGGCGGCTGGGTCGGCTGGACCCTCGCGCACCGTCACCCCGGCCGGCTGCACGGGCTCGTCGCCGTCGCCGCCCCGCCGCCCCGGCCCGGCCTGCTAAGTCGGAGGCCAA
>NZ_JBBEOI010000191.1 GCF_037860755.1 Aquipuribacter hungaricus
GGCCGGGCCGGCGGGGCGGCAGCGGCCGTGGGGGGCGCGGTCGCCGCCGCGGCTGCCTCCCCGGGTGCCGTCGGCAGCCCGGCGCCCTCGGCGGTGGTCGTCATGGCGGTCAGCGTCGCCCGCGTGCCGGGCCTGCGAGAAATGCATGCAGGTGCCCAGCCATACGCTGGACGCATGGCTGTCGAGCTGCGCCACCTGCGCTGCCTGGTCGCCGTCGCCGACGAGGGCACGCTCACCGACGCCGGCATCGCGCTCGGGCTGTCGCAGGCCGCGGTGTCCCGGACCCTCGCCGCGCTGGAGCGCGACCTGGGCGTCCTGCTCGTCCGCCGGACCAGCCGCGAGACCAGCCTCACGCCCGAGGGGGCCCAGGTGCTCGCCCGGGCGAGGCGGCTGCTCGCCGACACCGACGACCTGGTCCGCGAGGCGACGACCGGGCAGCACGTGCTCCGGGTCGGGCACGCCTGGTCCGCGCTGGGCCGGCACACGCTGGCCTTCCAGCGGCGCTGGGCGGAGCGGCTGCCGGGCACCGGGCTGCAGCTGGTCCGCACGAACTCCCCGACCGCCGGGCTGGCCGAGGGCACCTGCCGGCTCGCGGTGCTGCGGGTGGAGCCGGACCCGGCGCGCTACGACAGCGCCGTGGTCGGGCTCGAGCGCCGCTTCCTCGCCGTGGCCGCCGACGACCCCTGGGCCCGGCGGCGCTCGGTGCGCCTGGCCGAGGTGAGCGGGCGCGTGCTGCTCGTCGACTCCCGCACCGGGTCCACGACGACCGCGCTGTGGCCGCCCGGGGCGCGGCCCGCCACCGAGCAGACCGAGGACATCGACGACTGGCTGGCGGTGGTCGCGACCGGCCGCTGCGTCGGCATCACCGCCGAGGCGACGGTCCAGCAGTACCCGCGCCCGGGCGTGGTCTACCGGCCCGTCGCCGACGCCGCGCCCGTCGTGGTCCGCCTGGCGTGGTGGCGCGGCGAGGAGCACCCGGCCACCGCCACCGCCGTGGCGGTCGCCACGGACCTCTACCGTGGCGCGCCATGAGCGGACCCGGTCTCCAGCGCTTCGTCGACGCCCAGGCGGGCGGCACCTACGAGCAGGCTCGTGCCGAGCTGCGCGCGGGCCGTAAGCAGACCCACTGGATGTGGTTCGTCCTGCCCCAGGTCGCCGGGCTGGGCCGCAGCAGCACGGCGCAGCACTACGCCCTCGACGGCCTGGACGAGGCCCGCGCCTACCTGGCGCACCCCGTCCTCGGGCCCCGGCTGCGGGAGTGCGCGCAGGCGCTGGCCGGGCTGGCCACGACCGACCCGGTGGCCGTCATGGGCCCGGTGGACGCGGTCAAGCTGCGGTCGTCGATGACGCTGTTCGCCCGGGCCGCACCCGGGGAGCCGGTGTTCGCCGAGGTGCTCGACCGGTTCTTCGCCGGCGAGGAGGACCCGGGGACCACCAGCCGGCTCTGAGCCCGGGCTACGGTGCCCGCGTGGTCACGGGGGACGACGGGCCTGCGCCCGCGGGCGGACGTGGTCGGCGACCCGTCGCCGTGGCCGCCGTGGTCGGCGCCCTGCTCGTCGGGGTCCTCCTGGCCCGGGGCGGCACCGCGGCCACGACCGACGAGCTCGCGGCGGCCGTCCCGTCCCCGGACGCGCCGACCTCCGCCGCGCCGTCCGCACCGCCGTCGGCCGCGGCGAACCTGGTCGACCTGGACGGCGTCGCCGACCTCCGCCTCGGCACGCGCCCGGCGGGAGGCACGACCGGGGTGAGCACCGGGGAGCAGTACCGGGTCGGCACCTCGGACGACGGCAGGTGCGCCCTGCTGCGGCCCGAGCTGCCGCCCGCGGGGCTGGACGTGCTGGTCTGGGAGGTGGACGGCGTCGTCGAGGCCGTCGTCATGGTGGCCCCCGGAGGGGCGAGCCCGGCCCGCACGACGTTCCGGGTGGACTTCGGCGACGACCTGGCCGGCCTGGCGCTGGAGCCCGGCGCCGTCCGCGGCACGGAGGCCGTCCCCGGCTCCCTGGTCGGCGCCGTCGGCCACGTCGAGGCGGAGCTCGACGGGGTGCACGTGCTCGCCTCGGACCTGGGCGACCGGGTCGGGGTGCAGTACCTGGAGGTGCGCACGGACGTGGGCCGCGGCTGCCGGACCGGCACACCGTGGGACGGCCCGGGTACGGCCGCCCCGGCACCGGACGACGACGCGGACGCCGACCTCCTGCCCGCCCCCGTCGCCGACCCCGTGCTCGACACCACCGGGCGCGGGCCGCTGGTCTACGGCCTGCCGACGGCCGGCCTGCAGGCGCTCGGGTTCGCCGAGGTCGGGGGGTTCGCCGCCCAGTCCGGCTGCGACCTGTGGGTGCCGGACCGGGACCGCCCGCCCGGGACCGGGGGCGTCGACACCGTCTGGACCCGGGAGGGCGAGGTCACCGGGATCGGCGTCGTCCGCGGTCGGCTGGCCGAGGGCCTCGAGGTCGGCGACGACGTCGAGGAGCTGTTCACGACCTTCCCCGAGCTCGCGGTGGACGGTGCCGACGGGCCGCTGCTGCCGCCGTTCCCGGCCCCGCTCGCCGACGGGCGCCGCATCGACGTCGGCCTGCAGGACACCTACGTCGTGCCCGCCTCGGTCGACGCCCTGCTGCCCACCCCGTGGCCGACCGTCACCTCGGTGACGGTGTGGTCCTCGCCCTGCGGGGTCTGAGCCTCAGCTGACGCAGAACTCGTTGCCCTCGGGGTCCTGCAGGACGGTCCAGGTGTGCGGTCCCTGCCGGCCCTCGCCGACGACCGTGGCCCCCCGCGCCACGAGCGAGCCCACCGTGGGCGGCTCCTCGCCGGGACCCGGGCGCAGGTCCAGGTGGACGCGGTTCTTGACCGCCTTGGGCTCGGGCACCTGCTGCAGGTACAGCCTGCCGCCGGGCCCGGGGTCGGCCCCCGGGCGGACGACGGCCGCCCCCGTGCGCCAGACGAGCGCGCCGCGGTGGGTCGTCGTGTCGGCCTCGGTGGCGTGCCCCTGCGCCAGCATCGAGCGGATGAAGCCCTCGTCCTGCGGCTCGACCTGCCAGCCGAGCGTCTCCGCCCACCAGTCGGCCAGCGCGTGCGGGTCCCGGCAGTCGATCGCGACCTGGAAGCTCATCGGCATGACCGGACGCTAGGACCGGCCACCGACAGGAGCAGGGCAGCGTCAGAGGCCGTAGTCCTCCAGCAGCCGCAGCCACACCTCGCTCATCGTCGGGTACGAGGGCACCGCGTGCCGGAGCCGGCGCAGCGGCACCTCGCCGACCACGGCGACCGTGGCGCTGTGCAGCAGGTCGGCGACGTCCTGGCCGACGAAGGTGGCCCCGACGACGACCCCGCGGTCCTCGTCGACCACCATGCAGGCCCGCCCCCGGTAGCCGTCGGCGTGCAGCGAGGCCCCGGCGACCGCGCCCAGGTCGTGCTCGACGGTGCGCACCCGCAGCCCGCGCTCCGCCGCCTGCGCGCCCGTGAGCCCGACGCTGGCGACCTCGGGGTCGGTGAACATCACCTGCGGCACCATGGCCTCGTCGGCCTCGGCGAGGTAGGCGGGCTCCTCGCCGCGGGAGCGGGCGACGACCGCGTCGCCGCACACCCGCGCCTGGTACTTGCCCTGGTGGGTGAGCAGCGCGCGGCCGTCGACGTCACCGGCGGCGTAGAGCCAGTCGACGCCCGTCACCCGGAGGCTGTCGTCGACCGGCACGGACGCGCCCGGCTCCAGGCCGACGACCTCCAGCCCGAGGTCGCCCGTGGCGGGGCGCCTGCCGGCCGCGACGAGCAGCTCGTCGCCGGTGACGGTGCTGCCGTCCTCCAGGTGCACGGTGACCGGGCCGCCGTCGCCGTCGCGCTCCACCCGCGCCACCGCGGCGCCGTGACGCACGTCGACGCCGTCCTCGAGGAGCTGCTGCTCGACCAGCTCGCCGGCGAAGCGCTCCTGCCGGGGCAGCAACCGCTCGCCCCGGTCCAGCACGACGACCTCGCTGCCGAGCCCGCGCCAGGCCTGCGCCATCTCCAGGCCGACGACGCCCGCCCCGAGGACCACGAGCCGCCCGGGCACCCGCGACGACGACGTGGCCTCGCGGCTGGTCCACGGGCGGGCGTCGCGCAGCCCGGGGACGTCCGGCACGGCCGCCGTCGTGCCGGTCGCCAGGACGACGGCGACGCGGGCCTCGACCTCCACGACCGTGCCGTCGGGGCCGGTGACGTCGACGCGCCGCTCGCCCACGAGCCGGCCGTGCCCGCGGAGCAGGCCGATGCCGGCCCCGTCGAGCCAGGCCACCTGGCCCGAGTCGTCCATCTGGCTGACGAAGGAATCGCGGCGGGCGAGCACGGCGGCCACGTCGAGCTCACCCGTCACGGCCTCCCGGGTGCCGGCGACGCGGCGGGCCGCGCGCAGGGCGTGCACCGGCCGCAGCAGCGCCTTGCTCGGCATGCACGCCCAGTAGGAGCACTCGCCGCCCACGAGCTCGGCCTCGACGACGAGCGCCGTCAGGCCGCCCGCCACCGCCCGCCCCGCGACGTTCTCGCCGGTCGGACCGGCACCCACCACGACGACGTCCACGGTCTGCACGGGGCCGTTCTACCGTGCCGCGCGGGCCCGGGGCCACGGGGCGGGGGTTCGGGCCCGGGCCGGCCGGGTAGGTGAGGACGGACCCACCCCCACCGCGAGGAGAGCACCCATGCCCGGCACCGTCCCCACCGTCAGCCTCAACGACGGCCGCGCGATCCCCCAGCTCGGCTTCGGCGTCTACCAGGTCGAGCCCGAGCAGACCGCGGAGGCCGTCGCGACCGCGCTCGAGGTCGGCTACCGCCACGTCGACACCGCCCAGATGTACGGCAACGAGGCTGGCGTCGGCGAGGCCGTGCGCGCCTCGGGCCTGGCGCGCGAGGACGTGTGGGTGACGAGCAAGCTCTCCAACGCCGCCCACGCCCCCGACGACGCCCGCCGCGCCTTCGACGAGACGCTCGCGGCGCTCGACCTCGGCTACGTCGACCTGTTCCTCGTGCACTGGCCGCTGACGGCCGTCGACGGTCTCGACATCGTCGCCACGTGGAAGGTGCTGGAGGAGCTCCACGCCGACGGCCGCGCCCGCTCGGTCGGCGTCTCCAACTTCCAGGTGCCCCACCTGCGCCGCCTGGCACAGGAGTGCGACGTCGTCCCCGCGGTCAACCAGGTCGAGGTGCACCCGTACCTGGCCAACGAGGAGGTCCGCGCCTACGGCCGGGACCACGGCATCGTCACCGAGGCCTGGTCGCCGATCGCCCAGGGTGCCGTGCTCACCGACCCGGCCGTCCTGGCCGTGGCCCGCGAGCTCGACCGCACGCCGGCCCAGGTGGTCCTGCGCTGGCACGTGCAGCGCGGCGACGTGGTGTTCCCCAAGTCCGTGACCGCCGAGCGCGTCCGCGAGAACTTCGCGCTCTTCGACTTCGAGCTCGACGGCAGCCAGATGGAGCAGCTCACCTCGCTCGACAAGGGCGAGGAAGGTCGGACCGGCCCGCACCCCGACACGTTCGACTACGTCCCGGGCTGAGCCCCGGACCCCGCCTCACCCGACACCTCCGCCCACCAGCCCGCGTACGGGCCGGTGCGCGCGAGGTGCCGGGTGAGGTCGGGGGCACCGTCGTCCCACCAGACCGGGCCGCGCTCGCCGAGGGCGTGCTTGGCGGCGTCGACCCGGGCCCTGGCCGCCTCCCGGGCCGCCTCGTCCCCCGCCCTCATGGCGGCGCCCTTGGCCCGGCGCGCGGACATGAGCTCCGCCGTCAGACCGGCCCGCTCCTCGTCGCCGAGCCGCGGGTCCGAGCGCCGCCACAGCCGCCCGCGCACGACGAGGTAGCGCCCGTCCGGCGTGACGGGCGGGCCCTCCCCCGTGCGCGGCGCCACGTCAGCGCGGGTCGAGCCGGACGACCTCCTGGTCGGTGGTGGGGCCGCTGGCGAACTTGCCGTTGACCACCCACAGCGAGCCGGCCTTGTAGAGCGCCGTCGTGGGCCGCTCGAGGTCGTCCGCGGCGGGCTCGTCCTTGGTGAGCGCCCCCGTGGTGCGGAACGTGCCGGCGGCCAGGTCGAGGTCGACCACCGCGACGGAGTCCTCGCCGAAGCCGAAGACGACGTACAGGGTCGAGCCTCGCAGCTCCAGGCCGTCGCCGGCGGTGAGGGTGCGCCCGCCGGTCTGCTCGAGGCGGTCGGCGACGCCGGTGGCCGGGTCGACGACGAGCAGGCTGCCCTGGTCGACGACGAGCAGGTCGCCGCCCGGCAGCGCACGGACGCCGTTGGCGTTGAAGCCCGCCGACTGGTCCCAGTCGCCGGTCAGCGGCAGCAGCGCGAGCGCGCCGCCGTCGCCGGTGCGGCGCGGCACGACGACGAGCTCGGCGTTCTGGGAGTCGGTGACGTAGACGCTGTCGCCGCTGAGGGCGACGTCGTTGAGGAAGCGGCCGGCCGGGCTGGCCGGGGCGGTGTACCGGGCCACGACCTCGCCGGTGCGCCCGTCGTAGCCGGTCACCGTGCCGGTCGGCCCGCCCGCGACCCACAGGGTGCCGGTGGTGCTGTCGAACGTCATGCCGATCGACGCGCCGCCGGGCGTGGGGGCCACGAGCACCTCGCCGGCCCCGGTCCGCAGGTCGCCGCGGTACACGGCGCCGCCGGTCGGGCCGGGGCGGGACCCGGCGTAGAAGGTGGTGCCGCGGCCGCCGGCGATGCCCTCGGGCGAGAAGTCCGCGGGCAGCTGGAGCGTGGCGGGGAACGGCCGGGCCGGGGCGGCCGAGGCC
>NZ_JBBEOI010000192.1 GCF_037860755.1 Aquipuribacter hungaricus
GCGGCGGCGGGCACGAGCAGGGTGGCGGCCAGCAGCGCGGTGCCGGCGGCGGCCACCGCGCGGCGCACCGAGGACGGGCGGGGCAGGAGGGCAGCGGTCACGGCTGCCCATCGGCAGCGCGGGCCGGCTCCTTGACCACCCTCAGGCGCGGGAGGGCACCTGGCGGTGGAGCAGGCCGTGGGCCAGGCCGTCGACGAGCGCCTCCCACGACGCCTCGACGACGTTCGGCCCGACACCCACCGTGGTCCACGACCGGCCGTCGTCGGCGGTCTCCAGCAGCACCCGGGTCACCGCGTCGGAGCCGTGGGAGGCGTCGAGGATCCGCACCCGGAAGTCGACGAGCTCGAGGGCGCCGAGCTCGGGGTAGGTCGGGGTGAGCGCGGTCCGCAGCGCCGCGTCGAGGGCGTTGACGGGGCCGTTGCCCTCGGCGGTCGCCACGGTCCTCCCGCCGCCAGTCACCAGGCGGACGGTCGCCTCCGACGTCGCGTCGCCGTGCCCGCCGCCCGGCCGGGTCTCGGTGATGACGCGCCAGGAGTCGACGTGGAAGTAGTCGGGGACGTCGTCGCCGAGGCCGAGCTCGCACGCCACCCGCCGGACGAGCAGCTCGAACGAGGCGTCCGCGGCCTCGAAGGTGTAGCCCTCCTGCTCACGGGCCTTGACGGCATCGGTGACCGTCGACAGCAGGGTCGGGTCGGACAGGTCGAGGCCGAGCTCGCGGCCCTTGAGCTCGATGCTCGCCCGGCCCGCCATCTCCGAGACGAGCATCCGCATGTCGTTGCCGACCGCGGTGGGGTCGACGTGCTGGTACAGGTCGGGGTCGACGCGGATGGCGCTGGCGTGCAGGCCGGCCTTGTGGGTGAACGCGCTGGCACCGACGTAGGGCTGGCGGGAGTAGGGCGGCACGTTGGTGATCTCGCTGACCGCGTGAGCGATCCGGGTCGCCTCGGTCAGGCCGCCGGGCGGGAGCACCCGCCGGTCGCGCTTGAGCTCGAGGTTGGCGAGCACGGTCACCAGGTCGGCGTTGCCGGTCCGCTCGCCGTAGCCGTTGAGCGTGCCCTGGACCTGCACGGCGCCGGCCTCGACCGCGGCCAGCGTGCTCGCCACGGCGCACCCGGTGTCGTTGTGGCAGTGGATGCCCAGGCGCGCGCCGGTCGCGCCGACGACCTCGGCCACCAGGTCGGCGACGACGTCCGGCAGGTGGCCGCCGTTGGTGTCGCACAGCGCGGCCGTCGAGGCGCCCGCCGCGAGCGCGACCTGCAGCACCTCCAGGGCGTAGGCGCGGTCCAGCAGCCAGCCGTCGAAGAAGTGCTCGGCGTCCAGGACCACCTCGCGGCCCTCGGCGACGAGGAACGCCACCGTGTCCGCGACCATCGCCAGGTTCTCCTCCGGCGTGGTCCGCAGCGCCTTGGTGACGTGCCCGACGTGGCTCTTGGCGACCAGGGTGACGACGGGTGCGGCGGAGTCCAGCAGGGCCCGGACCTGGGCGTCGGAGGACGCCTGGCCGCCCGGGCGCCGGGTGGACCCGAACGCGGCGAGGCGGGCGTGGCGCAGCCGCAGCTCGTCGGCCGCCCGGGCGAAGAACGCCGTGTCCTTGGGGATGGCGCCCGGCCAGCCCCCCTCGATGACGCCGACACCGAGGTCGTCCAGGTGGCGGGCGATGGCCAGCTTGTCCACGACCGACAGCGACAGCCCCTCCTGCTGGGCACCGTCGCGCAGGGTGGTGTCGTAGACCTCGAGCGCCGGCAGCGCCGTCATGCCGTCACCGTCATGCCGTCACCGTCATGCCAGCTGCCGCAGCCAGCCGTGGGTGTCCGCCGCCCGGCCGTGCTGGATGTCCAGCAGCGCCTGGCGCACGCGCATGGTCACCGGGCCGGGCTCGGTGCCCATGACCGTCTCGCCGCCCTCCCAGGCCAGCCGGCCCAGGGGCGTGACGACCGCGGCGGTGCCGCACGCGAACACCTCGGTGATCTCGCCCGAGGCGACGCCCGCGCGCCACTCGTCGACGGACACCCGCCGCTCCTGGGTCCGCAGGCCGAGCCCGCCGGCGAGGGTGAGGATCGACGAGCGCGTGACGCCCTCGAGGATCGTCCCGGTGAGCTCGGGGGTGACCAGGGTGCCGTCGGCGTGGACAAAGTACAGGTTCATCCCGCCGAGCTCCTCGACCCAGCGCTGCTCGGCGGCGTCGAGGAAGCACACCTGCTCGCAGCCGTGGGCGAAGGCCTCCTGCTGCGGGGCCAGGCTGGCGGCGTAGTTGCCGCCGCACTTGGCCGCGCCCGTGCCGCCGGGGGCCGCCCGGGTGTAGTCGGTGCTCAGCCAGATGCTCACCGGGGACACCCCGCCGGAGAAGTACGCCCCGGCCGGGGAGGCGATGACGCAGTACGTCACCTCGTGCGCGGGGCGGACGCCGAGGAACGACTCCGAGGCGAACATGAACGGGCGCAGGTAGAGGCTGGACTCCCCGCCGGAGGGCACCCAGTCCACGTCGGTGCGGACGAGCGCCTCGATGGAGGACAGGAACAGCTCCTCGGGCAGCTCGGGCAGCGCGAGGCGCCGCGCCGACCGCGCGAACCGGGCGGCGTTGGCCTCGGGCCGGAAGCCCCACACCGAGCCGTCCTCGTGCCGGTAGGCCTTGAGGCCCTCGAAGATCTCCTGCGCGTAGTGCAGGACCGCCGCGGCGGGCGAGAGCGTGATGGGGCCGTAGGCGTGGACCCGGGCGTCGTGCCAGCCCTCGGCGGGGGTCCAGGTCGCGGTGACCATGTGGTCGGTGAAGTGCTTGCCGAAGCCGGGCGCGGCCAGGATCCCGGCGCGCTCGGGCTCGGGCAGGCGGGCCACGCCCGGGTCGACCTCGAACCGCAGCACCTGCTGCACCGCTGCCTCCGTCGCTGCCTGCGTGGACGTCGTCTGCGTCATCTCGCGCCTCCCAGCACTCGGCCCCGGACCCGGGGGTCCCGACGAGGGTAGGGGGTCCCGCTCAGGCCCCGAGCCGGGCCAGCACCGCGTCGGTCACCGCGCGGGTGCCGGGCCGGGCCGCGGCGGGGTCACGGTCGGCGAGCGCGCCCACGACGGCGGTCTGGACGCGGCCCGCGGCCTCGCCGAGCCCGACGTGCTCCAGCAGCAGCGCGACCGACAGGAACGTCGCCGTGGGGTCGGCGACACCCTGCCCGGCGATGTCCGGGGCGGAGCCGTGCACCGGCTCGAACATGCTCGGCGCGGTCCGGTCGGGGTTGACGTTGCCGCTGGCGGCCAGGCCGATCCCGCCGGTGACGGCCGCGGCCAGGTCGGTGAGGATGTCGCCGAACAGGTTGTCGGTGACGACGACGTCGAAGCGCTGCGGGTCGGTGACGAGGAAGATCGTCGCCGCGTCGACGTGGAGGTAGTCGACGGTGACGTCGGGGAACTCCTGCTGGACGGCCTCGACGGTGCGGCGCCACAGGTGGCCGGCGTGGACGAGGACGTTGTGCTTGTGCACGAGCGTCAACTTCTGCCGCGGCCGGGCGGCGGCGCGGGCGAACGCGTCCCGGACGACCCGCTCGACGCCGAAGGCGGTGTTGACGCTCACCTCGGTGGCGATCTCGTGCGGCGTGCCGACGCGCAGCGCGCCGCCGTTGCCCACGTACGGGCCCTCGGTGCCCTCGCGGACGACGACGAAGTCGACGGGGCCGCGGTCGAGGACCGCGGGCGACAGCGGGCTGGTGGCCCCGGGCAGCAGGACCGACGGGCGGAGGTTGACGTAGTGGTCCAGCTCGAAGCGCAGCCGCAGCAGCAGGCCGCGCTCGAGGACACCGGACGGCACGCCCGGGTCGCCGACCGCGCCGAGCAGGACGGCGTCGTGGCGCCGGATGCTCGCCAGGTCCTCGTCGGTGAGGGTCTCGCCGGTGCGGTGCCAGCGGGCCGCGCCCAGGTCGTGGTCGGTGGTGCGGACCTCGACGCCCTCGGCGGCGGCGCGCAGCACCTCCAGCGCGGCGCCGACGACCTCCGGCCCGATGCCGTCCCCGGCGACGACCGCGAGGTCCAGCGAGGTCGGGGTGCTGGTCGGGAGGGTGCTCGTCGTCTCGGCCATCCCCCGAGGCTAGGTGCGGCCCCCCGGCCGGCTCTCGCCCGTCCGGTCGCTGGTCCGGCCGCTGGTCCGGTCGCTGGTCGGGGAGCCGGTCCCGCAGCTGGTCCGGGCCGGCTCGTCAGGGCGTGCGGACGCCCTTGCGCCAGGCGGAGAACGACTGCGCGGGGCCGCCCGTGGGCCGCACCAGCCAGCGCCACGGGTGCCGCTCGACGACGTCCACGGCGGCCGACCGGCGGGCGAAGCCGGGCACCGGGGCATGGGTGACGGCGACCGGGGTCCCGGCCAGCGCTCCGGGCACCGCGCCGCGGGAGACGACGACGTCGCGACGGGTCGCCAGGTCGGCGACGGTCTCGGCGAGGAACACCAGCCGCTTGCCGGACAGCCGCAGCCGGGCCAGCAGCGGGGCGTCGAAGACGACGACGACGGGCAGGTCGGGGTGAGCCCTCAGCGCGGGGTCGTCGTCGCCGAGGGACTCGAAGGTCAGCCACACCGCGGCCGGCGCCCGCCCGTCGGCCTCGACCGCCGCCGGTCCCGCGAGCGCGGGCGGGCTGCCGGCACGCAGGCCCTCGGGCTCGACCGGGACGCGGGGCCCGGTCGCCTCGGACGGCCAGTCCTGGATCGGGCAGGCGTCCTGCAGGGGGCAGCGGCCGCACAGCCCGGGCGCGCGCTTCTCCACCTGCCAGCGGCTGAACCCGTACGGCTTGCCGCTGCCCGTGCCCACGGTCCACTGCCAGCCCAGCCGGTTGGCGGCGCGGGAGCCGTCGAGCAGGTGCCGGAAGAAGGCGTCCTCGCCCTCGCGCCAGTCCCACCCGGCGCGCACGGTCCACTGCGAGGCCAGCCACATCCGGGTCTGGTTGACCAGCCAGCCGTCCCCGCGCAGCTCGTCGGTGACGGTCCTCACGCAGAGCATCTCGGCGGGCCAGGCGTCGCCCTCCCACGGCCCGGTGCGGGGCGGGCCGTACCGCAACGGCGCCGCCATGGCCGAGCCGGTCCGGGCGTACACGTGGCGGGCGTACTCCTGCCACAGCAGCTCGTCGCGGTACTTGGTCCGGTCCCGGGGCGGGGCGTCGGCGACGTGGCGCCACACGGCCGGCAGGTCCAGGAGCCCGTACCTGATGTAGGGGCTCATCCGGGAGGCGCCGCGGGAGCGCTCGGGCAGCACCTGGCTGCGCCGGGAGGCGTAGCCGGTGACGTCGAGCGCGGCCAGCGCGGCGTCGGCGGCGCCCTGGCCGCCCCGGAACGCCGGGCTGGCCCGGACCCCGTCCGGCCCCTCCAGGGCGAGGTCGCCCAGGTGCTCGGCGACCCAGGCCACCGCCGCCTCCGGGTCGTCCGCCACGTCCTCGCCCGGGGTGGGCAGCCGCGTCCCCGTCACCCCTGCACCGACCACCCCACGACTGTGCCCCGGCGGGACCGGGCCCGCGACCGCAGCCGTCCCCGGGGCCCGCCGCCTACGCTGCCGCCCGTGACACCGGCCGCGACCCGCACCGGGCAGCCGGGCGCGCAGCCCCTGCCCGGCGAGCGGCGACCGCCGGGCCCGGTGCTGCGCTGGTGGCGGGCCCACGTGCTCGTCGTGGACGCGCTGTGGGTGGCCGGCTTCGCCCTGCTGTCGCTGCTCGCCCTGCTCGCCGGGGGCTTCGCCACCGGGCCGGGCGGGGCCCCGGTCCCGTTGGGAGACCAGGCAGCGCTCACCGCGGTCCTCCTGCTGCCGCTGGTGTGGCGGCGCCGTGCGCCGGCAGCCGTGGCCGGCGTCGTGGCGGCCGTCCAGTTCGTCCAGCTGCTCAGCGGGACGGCGGCGGTCCTCCCGGCCAACGTGCTCGCCACCGTGTCGGTCCTGTTCACCGTCGCCGCCTACGGCGGCCGGGACCGGACCTGGCAGGCGTTCCTCGCCCTGGCGCTGGCCGGCTGCGCCCTGCTGGGCTGGCTGGCCGACGCCAACACCGCGGTGGCGGCGGGCACGACCGTCGTGGGCGCGACCCTGGCCGGCTACCTGCGCCGGATCGTCCGGGTGCGCGACGAGGCGGCCGTCGAGCGCGCCCGGCGCTTCGAGGTGGAGCGGGACTCCGCGGCGACGGTCGCGGCCGAGCAGGAGCGCCGCCGGATCGCCCGCGACCTCCACGACGTCATCGCCCACTCCCTCACCGTCGTCGTCGCGCAGGCCGACGGCGGCCGCTACGCCGCCCGGACCGACCCCGACGCCGCGGTCCGGTCGCTGGAGACGGTCGCGGCCACCGCCCGCGGCGCGCTCACGGACCTGCGCACCGCGCTCGGCGTGCTGCGCAGCGACGACGCCTCGGGGACCGCCCCGCTGCCCGGCGCGGCGGACGTCCCGGACCTCGTCGCCTCGGTCCGCGGCAGCGGTCACCCGGTCACCCTCACCGTGGTCGGCGACGCCTCCGAGGTGTCGGGCGGCACGGGCCTCACCCTGTACCGGGTGGTGCAGGAGTCGCTGACCAACGTCCTCAAGCACGCCGGGCCCGGTGCGGCGACGGCCGTCGTCCTCGAGCACCGGCCCGGGACCGTCGCGGTCAGCGTGACCGACGACGGCGCCGGCACCGCCGCCCACCCGGGGGGCGGCGGGACGGGGTCGGGACTGGACGGGATGCGCGAGCGGGTCGCCGCGGCCGGCGGCACCCTGCGCGCCGGCCCC
>NZ_JBBEOI010000193.1 GCF_037860755.1 Aquipuribacter hungaricus
GCCCCCGCCCCCGCTCCCGCCCCGGCGCCTGCCCCCGCCCCCGCCCCGGCTCCCGCGCCGGCCCCGGCCCCGGCCCCCGCCGGCTGGACCCAGGTCTGGAGCGACGAGTTCTCCGGCAGCAGCGTCAACACGAGCGCCTGGAACGTCCGCAACAACGCCGGCAACTCCAACGAGGCGTCGTACCTGCTCGCCCGCAACGTCACCCAGGCGGACGGGGTCCTGTCCATCACCGCCAAGCGCGAGGCGGCCGGCGGGCGCGAGTTCACCTCCGGCTACATCGACACCATCGGCAAGCAGAGCTTCGGCGTCGGCACGCGCTGGGAGATCCGCGCCAAGGTCCCCACCCAGGCGAACAGCAGCGGTGGCCTCTGGCCGGCCTTCTGGCTGCGCAGCAACCAGACCGGCGGCGAGATCGACGTCGCGGAGTTCTACGGCTCGCCGCACCCCCACCTGGCCAACGCCCACCGCAACGTCGACCACATCGTCCACGAGGACACCATGGGCGGCGGCGCCAAGTCCGGCGTGGACTACCTCCTGCCGAACAACGCCCAGCCTTCTGACGGCTACCACCTGTACGCGGTCGAGGTCGTGTCCGAGGGCATCCACTTCTACGTCGACGGCGTGCGGTCCTTCTCCGTGCTCCGCAGCACGCACCCGTGGATCGGCCCGATGCTCGGCGGCACCTGGAACATCCGCCTGAACTTCCAGGTCGGCAAGGCCGGCAGCTGGGCCACGGCCCCCACCTCCGCGACCCGCTTCCCGGCGACCTTCGCCATCGACTACGTGCGGATCTACAAGCGCTGACGTCACGCACCCCCGTAGCGGGCCCCGACCGGACTTCCGGTCGGGGCCCGCTGTGCGTAGGGCGGGGGTGCCGGGGGGCGGGGGCAGGGGACGGCGAGCGGTCAGTGGTGACCGCGGCACGCCGGTCTGGCGGTCACCAGTGACCTCTCGCGAGCTCCCCACGAGCGTGGGCCGGCTCGCGGTCACGGGAGGCCTGACGGCCCGAGCGTCGCCAGCCACCGCCCAGGACCCTGGGGGGCGGCACGCCTGGCGAGAGTCGCCTGGTGACGGCGACACGCCGGGTCCGGCCGTCACAAGGCACCTCTCACGAGCTCGGGCGGCGGGGCCGGCACCACGGTCACGTGACCTACCCGTCAGGGCTCGGCGTCACCAGTGATAGCTCGCGACCGTGCCGAGGCAGCCTGGTCAGCGAGAGCTCGCTGGTGACGCGGACGCGCCGGTCCTGGCGTCATGGACCGCTCACGCGCCGTGCCGAGGTGGCCGGGCAGCGAGAGGTCACTGGTGACCGGGACGCGCCGGTCCGACCGTCACCAGTGACCTCTCACGGCTACGGACCAGCCGACCGCTCCCGGGCCGGACGCTCGCGCCCCCGGACCGACAGTCGCGTGCGGGCCGCCCAGGCTCCGGCGCCGGACTGGCGCTCGCCCCTGGTGAGCGGGCAGCGCGGCACGCCGGTCAGAGGGTCACCAGTGACCGCTCGCCCGGTCCCCGGCCTGTCGACCCAGGCGACCGGTCCCGGCGCTCAGGCCGGACCGCGGTGGTCGGTGGTGGCCAGCCCGCCGAGGGACACCCGCAGGCCCACGTCGACAAGGAGCCCCGCGCGAGCGACCAGCGCAGCCCCCGGGGCGAGCGGTCGGGTCAGTACGCCCCGGACCCGCGCACGACCACGCGGAACGTGCGCCAGAGGATGAGCAGGTCCATGGCCAGGGACCAGTTGTCGACGTAGCGCAGGTCCAGGTTGACGGAGGCCTCCCAGCTGAGGTCGGCGCGTCCGCTCACCTGCCACAGGCCCGTCAGGCCCGGCTTGACGCGCAGGCGCCGGTTGACGGCGTCGTGGTACTGCTCGAACTCGCTCATGAGCGGCGGGCGCGGGCCCACCAGCGACATGTCGCCGGCGACGACGTTCCACAGCTGCGGCAGCTCGTCCAGGGAGAAGCGGCGCAGCACGCGCCCGACGCGGGTGATGCGCGGGTCGGCGTGCATCTTGAACATGAGGCCGTCGCGGTCGCTGTCGCCGAGCAGGTGCTCGCGGCGGGCCTCGGCGTCGACCACCATCGAGCGCAGCTTCCACATGGTGAAGGGACGCCCGTCGAGGCCGGCCCGGGTCTGCCGGAAGAACGCCGGCCCGGGGCTGGTGAGCACGACGGCGAGCGCGCACACGGCCAGCGGCAGCGCGGCCGCCGTGAGCAGGGCCGCGCCGAGGGTCCGGTCGAGGACGGCCTTGCCCAGGCCGCGGCCCAGGTGGCGGCTGGGACGCTCGACGTGCACCAGGGACAGGCCGGCGGTCGGCCGCAGGCTCACGTGGGGCCCGCCGACCTCGACGAGGCCGGGAGCGACGACCAGGTCCGCGCCGGCGTGCTCGAGCGCCCACGACAGCCGCCGCAGGGCCGGGCCGGACAGCGAGGACCCGGTGACGATGACGACGTCGATGCGGTGGTCGTGGACCACCTGCGCGATGTCGCTCACGGTCCCCAGCACCGGCAGGCCGCCTGCCTGGGGCGAGCGGCCCAGCGCCGGCGGGCAGATGCCGACGACGTGGTAGCCGTAGGAGGGCTGGCGGGCGAGGTCGGCCGCGACCGGCGTGGCCTGGGTGTGGCTGCCCACGACGAGCGTGCGCAGCATGGCCCGGCCGCGCGCCCGCTCCCGCTGCAGGACGGTCCGGACGCCGTAGCGGACCAGGCTCGTCACCAGGGCGAGCACCGGGATCGCGACGAGCACCCAGCGGCGGGGCAGCAGGGTCTGCGTGGCGTAGGCCGTGAGCCCGAGGACGGCGATGAGGGTCACCGCGACCCGCATGACGGCCTGGAACTCCTCGGGACCGGAGCCGAGGTGGCGCACCCGGTAGGCGCCGTGGAGCAGGAGGACCAGGGACCACGCGGCGGCCGAGACCAGGGCCAGCAGCAGGCACGTCACCGGGTCCAGGCGGAGCGACGCGGCGGTGATCCCGCCGACGGCGGCCGCGCCCAGCAGGTCGGCGGCGACCACGATGCGCAGCAGCGACCGCTCCCAGGAGGAGCGCGGGAGCGGGCCGTCCAGCGGCGCGACGGGACGGGCGTCCGGGCCGTCGGCGCCGGAGCGGACGAACGGGTCGCTGGAGGCCCAGGAGGTGCGGACGCCGGCGACCGGCCGGCGACGGTCGGACTGGACCGGCGCCTCGCGTTCCTCGACGCTCACCGGACGGCCGCCCCACGACGGCTCGCGGGCGTCGGCGGGACCTGGTGCCGGCGGTGGTGACGCCCTCGGTCGTGGCTGCGCACAGGGACCTCCAACGTTGTCGCACCCGAGGGCGGGGACACCTCACGCCCTGCCTGACCTGGACCGAGCGTAGGACGCGCTCCCTGGCCGCCGGGGGGTTTTGGAGCAGGTGCTGGGACGTCCGGGGGACGTCCGCACGCGCCGTGACCGGAGGCCACCCGGGTGGCCCCGCCCGGTCGCAGCAGCGGCTGGGCCGACCGGGTGACGCCCCGCGACGGGCGGTCCCACCGCGTCCGCGGCAGCGCACGGCGGCCCGCCGACCACGTCCCGCCACGGGTCGGCGGTCGCGTGGTGCCACGAGCGCACAGCAGCCCACCGGAGGCCGCTCGAGAGCGGGGTGCTGCGGCCCGGACGGGCTACGCGGCGGTGAGCTCCCGCAGCCGTCGTCCGAGGACCCGCCCGACGGCCTCGCCGGAGCAGACGTCGCGCCACCACGCGAGCGAGGCGTCCGACAGCCGCTGCATCCGGCCCGGGTCGGCGAACAGGCCGTCGAGCACGTCGTCCAGGTCGTCCCAGGAGCGCACGAGGACCAGCGGGGCGCCGGAGTAGAACGGCTGCGGGCCGGCGGCGTCGGCGACGACCACGCAGCCGTAGCGCCAGCCCTCGAAGACCCGGTAGCTCTCCAGCGAGGTGCCCCGGGGGGCGAGCGCGACCCGGCAGTCCATCATGTGGTCGCCGTAGGACGAGGCCGCGGCCTGGTCGACGCTGTGGAAGTCCCCGGTGAGGGTGAGCCGCACGATGCGCTCCGGGTGCGCGGCCGACCAGCGCTCGAGCGCGGCCACCATGGCGTTGCGGTACAGCGACTTGGGGTTGCCCAGGTACTTCTTGCCGACGCGCTTCCACCGGGCCCCGCGCGAGGTGTCGTGGACGACGCTGCCGCCGAAGTACACGTCGGTGCCGCGCTCGGCGAACGGCACCAGGGGCAGCTCGGGCTGCTTGTGGTAGCCGAGCGGGATGTCGACGAGGGCGCCCGTGCGGGGGCTCGGCCAGCCGGCGGCGGTCGCGTCGGCCTCGGCGTCACGGTGGAACCGGGCACGGGTGGCGAGGATGCGCAGGTGGTTGCCGAGGGCGGCCAGCGACAGCGGGCGCAGCGGCCAGAGCGTGTGGACGGGGAACCACGGCGTGCCGGAGGACTGCCGCGCCACGGCCAGCACGGCACCGAGGTAGCTCGGGCGGCGGAACCAGGCGTCGTTGAGCAGGAAGGCCACGACGTCGTCGCCGACCGTGGGCAGCCACCGCGGGTCCTGGGTGACGTAGAACGTCAGCGGCCGGCCCTCCCAGCCCTCGAGCACCGACCGGACCACGGCACCGAGGTAGGCGCAGTCCGCGCGCGGCAGGTCGGTCGGGTCGTACGGGTCCCACGCGACCGGGTCCGCGCCGCGGTCGAAGCAGACGAAGAAGCGGTGGGCAGTCCCGTCGGCCGGGGTCGTCACGGGCGCGGCGGGGGTCGGCTCCATGCCGGTGACGATACCGGCGCGGGCGGTGACCGGTCCTCGTCCTGGCCGCCTGGCCGTGACGACGACGCCTCCGGCCTAGCCTCGGCTGTGGACCCGCAGCTGCGCGGCGTCGAGGCCCTCGGAGACGACCAGCTCGACGGCCTCGGCCGCGTCGACCACGATCAGCTCGGCCTCGCTCTGCTCGCGCCTCCCGAAGCCCGTGAGGACGAAGTCGGCGGGGTCCTGGCGGCCGGGCGGGCGGCCGATGCCGCACCGCACGCGGACGTAGTCGCGGGTGCCGAGCGACTGGGACACCGAGCGGAGGCCGTTGTGCCCGCCCTCGCCGCCGCCCCGCTTGAGCCGGACGCGGCCGAGGTCGATGTCGAGCTCGTCGTGGACGACGACGACCTGCGCGGGATCGACGCCGAAGTACCGGGCGAGGCCGGCGACCGGTCCCCCGGACTCGTTCATGTAGGTCGTCGGCTTGGCGAGGACCACCGTGGGACCGGGGGCACCGCCCGGACCGGTGCCGAGGCGGGTCTGGCAGACCGCGGCCTGGTGCTTGCCGGCCTTGAAGGCCTGCCCGCCGGCGAGGTGGTCGACGACCACCTGGCCGATGTTGTGGCGGGTGCCGGCGTAGCGGGGGCCGGGGTTGCCGAGGCCGACGACGAGCCAGGGGCCCTCGCTCACGTGGTCCTCCCGGGCTGTCGTGCCGTGCGGCTGGCGACCGGTGCCGGTCCTGGCGTCCTGCTGACGTGCGAGCGACCGGCCGCCGCGGCTGCGGCGACCGGTCGTCTCGTCGTGCGGGTGCGGGGTGCTGGTGGCGCGGGATGGAGCCGGTGGTGCTGGGTCAGGACTGGTCGGACGGGGCCTCGTCGGAGGTCTCCGGCACGACGTCGCCCTCGGCCGCGGTGGCCTCGGCCTCGGCCTGCTCGGCCTCCTCCGCCTCGGCGGCGGCCGTGGCAGCACCGGCGCCGACCTCGAGCTCGGCGGCCTCGACCTCCTCGGCGAGGTGGGTCTCGGCGACGGCCACGGCGACGAGCTCCGGGTCCGTGACGAGCTCGACGCCCGCGGGCAGCTCGAGCTGGCCGACGAGGACGTGGAAGCCGGCCTCGGCGTCGGTGACGTCCACGTGGACGCTCTCGGGCAGGTCCATCGCGTCGGCGAGGACGGCGATGCTCTGGACGCCGACGGTGACGACCGTGCCGGTCTGCGGGTCGCCCGTGGTGAGGACGGAGATGTCGACCTGGATCTTCTCGCCGCGGCGGACGGTGACGAAGTCGACGTGCTCGATGGTGCCGCGGATCGGGTCGCGCTGGACGAACTTGGCCAGGGCGAGGTGCTCCGCCCCGTCCACGTCCAGGCTCAGCACCGTGTTGCGGTGCTTGAGGGCGAGCATGGTCTGGTGGCCCGGCAGGGACAGGTGGATCGGGGCCTCGCCGTGGCCGTAGACGACGGCGGGGACCTTGTCGGCACGACGGAGGCGGCGCGCGGCACCCTTGCCGAACTCGGTACGGGTCTCGGCGGGCAGGCTGGTCTGGGACGACACGGGGAGCTCCTCGGCTGGTACGGCAGGCGGTGCGGGCACGGCTGGCCACGGCGGTCCGGGTCCGCGAACCCTCACCGGAGGACGCGATCACCCGCGCGCCTCGTCGATGACGGACGCCAGTCCCTCGCCGTGACAACCTCGGCAGCCTACCGGACGAGCCGCACCCGCCCCGCGCGGCGGCGTCCGCCACCCGGTGGTCGACGCAGGGTGACGCCGCGGGGGGCGGGGGACCCCGGACCGGGCTCGCCCGGGCGGCGGATCGTGGTGACCCCCGTCGTGGTCGATAGACCTCTCGTCCCCTCGACGACGGAGCCCGATCCCCATGACCACGCGACCCGCCGGCCCCCTGGCCGCCCCCGGTGTGCTGCCCGTGCGGCGGCGCGCCCGCCGCACCGCGCCCGCCGCCGTCGCGCTGACCGCGGC
>NZ_JBBEOI010000194.1 GCF_037860755.1 Aquipuribacter hungaricus
CCCGGTGGTCGCCGGGCAGCCGGCGCAGGCGGGCCCGCCGGAGCAGGAGCCTGCCGACGGCGCCCGGGTCGGCCGCACCCGGGCCTCGGACCCCGGCGTGCCGCTGCTGCAGGAGGAGTCCGGGACCTGGCTGCCCGCGGCGGCGGCCGGTGTCGTCGTCGCGGTGCTGGCGCTGAGCGGGTCGCTCGCAGGGCGCGTCCGGCCCGAGCTCGTCCTGCTCGTGCTCACCCTCGTCGCGGCGGTCATCGCCCAGGTGGCGCTCCTGCTGCGCGACCAGTCGCGCCTGGCCCGGCGCCTGCACGACACCTCGACCCGCTACCGCACCATCGTCGAGGGCTCCACCGACGTGGTCGTGGTCTGCGACGCCGACGGCGTGGCCCGCTTCGTCAGCCCGGCGTCCCGCTCGGTGCTCGGCGTGCCGCCGCAGGACCTCGAGGGCCGCCGCCTCGTCGGGCTGGCGCACGCCGCCGACCGGGCCGACCTGGAGGGGGCGCTGCGCCGCGCCCGCTCGGTCACCGCGCCCGTCGTGGAGGTCGTCGACCAGGTCCGGGTGGCGCGCGCCGGCGGCGGCTGGCGCCACGTCGAGCTCCGGGTCCAGCCGCACGACACCGCCGCGGTCCCGGGCGGGCTCACCATCGTCATGCGCGACGTGTCCGAGCGGGTCCGGATGCAGCGCGAGCTCGAGCGACGCGCCCGCCTCGACGCGCTCACCGGCCTGCCCAACCGGTGGTGGTTCGGCCGGACCCTCGCCGAGCGGCTCGACCAGGGCGCCCCGACCTCGGTGGTGTTCATCGACCTCGACGAGTTCAAGGCCGTCAACGACACCGAGGGGCACGCGGTGGGGGACCGGCTGCTCGTGGCCGCCGCCCGCCGGCTGCGCTTCGCGGTCGGCGACGCCGACACCGTCGGCCGGCTGTCCGGGGACGAGTTCGCCGTCGTGGTCTGCGACGACCGCGAGGAGCAGGTGCGCGCGCTCGCCGGCCGGGTGCTGGAGGAAATCTCTGCGCCGTACGCGGTCGGCTCCCGGCGGGTGCGGGTCGCCGCGAGCGTCGGGATCGCCGTCGCCCGGCCCGGCGAGGACGCCGACACCGTGCTGCGCGACGCCGACCTGGCGATGTACGATGCCAAGCGCTCGGGCGGGCGGCAGGTCGTGCTCAGCCACCCCGACCAGCTGCAGGCGGCCGTGGACCGGTCCGCGATGGACCGGCGGGTCCGCGCGGCCGCGGCCGACGACGACTTCGAGCTGGTCTACCAGCCCCTGGTCGACATGCGCGACGGCCGTGTCGTCAGCGCCGAGGCGCTGCTGCGCTGGCCCGGGTCGGGCGTGACGCCCACGGACTTCGTGCCGCGCCTGGAGGAGAGCGGGCTCATCATCGGCGTCGGCTCCCAGGTGCTCGTGCGGGCCGTCGAGCAGGCCGCCCGGTGGTGGGCGGAGGGCCGCTCGACCGGCATCTCGGTCAACCTGTCGTCGATCCAGCTCGGCGACGCCGAGCTCGTGGAGCGGGTGCGGACGGTGCTCGCGGACACCGGGCTGCCGCCGGAGCGCCTCACCCTGGAGGTCACCGAGGGCCTGCTGCTGCGCGACCTCGACGCGGCCGTCGACCTGCTGGCCCAGCTGCGGCGCACCGGCGTCCACGTCGCCCTCGACGACTTCGGCACCGGCTACTCCTCCCTGGCCTACCTGCACCGCCTGCCCATCGACGTGCTCAAGGTCGACCAGACCTTCGTCCGCGCGGCCGTGACCTCCGAGCGCGACCAGGTCGTGCTGCGGGCGATCGTCGCGCTGGGCCGCGACCTGGGGCTGACCGTGGTCGCCGAGGGCGTGCAGGAGACCTCGCAGGTCGAGCTCCTGCTCTCCCTGGGGTGCACCGTCGCCCAGGGGTTCCTGCTCGCCTCGCCGACCCGGCCCGAGGACGTGCCGGTGTCCGTGGAGCTGCCCCGGCTGCTCGACCTCACCGGCAGCGACGTCGCCGAGCTGGCCGGTATCCGGGACGACGTCCCGCATCCCGAGACGGACCCCTCCCGGTCGTGACGCGCGCCCCGGACAGGCGTACCGTCCACGTGTGGCTCGGGACGGCATCCTCCTCGTCGAGGTACTCGTAGTCGGCAGGCGCGTCGCCTGACCCGGCCCCCTGGCCACGGCCCCGCGACGCGCGACCCCTCAGCCCTCGGTGGGCGAGGGGTCGTCCTGTGTCCGGGGTACCGGGCGGCGGGGCCCCACACGACCTGCGAAGGAGCTCTCATGACCGACGTGCGCACCACCCAGGCCCGCACCTCCGGCGCCGCCAGCGACGGCCCGGCGGTCCCCGCGAGCGCGACCGCCGACCGTCCGGAGACCCTCTCCGGCGCCGCGTCGCTGGTCCGCTCCCTCGAGCACGCCGGGGTCGACGTCGTCTTCGGCATCCCCGGGGGGGCGATCCTGCCCGCCTACGACCCGCTCATGGACTCCGAGAAGGTCCGCCACATCCTCGTGCGCCACGAGCAGGGCGCCGGGCACGCGGCCGAGGGCTACGCCGCCGCGACCGGGCGCGTGGGGGTCTGCATGGCGACCTCGGGCCCCGGCGCGACGAACCTCGTCACCGCGATCGCCGACGCCCACATGGACTCCGTCCCCATGGTCGCCATCACCGGCCAGGTGAGCAGCGCCGCCATCGGCACCGACGCGTTCCAGGAGGCCGACATCACCGGCATGACGATGCCGGTGACCAAGCACAACTACCTGGTCACCGACCCCGACGAGATCCCGCGCGTCGTCGCCGAGGCGTTCCACCTGGCCTCGACCGGCCGCCCCGGCCCGGTGCTCGTCGACATCTCCAAGGACGCCCTGCAGGCCAGCACCACGTTCACCTGGCCGACGTCGGTGGACCTGCCCGGCTACCGGCCGGTGACCCGCCCGCACGCCAAGCGCGTCCGCGAGGCGGCCCAGCTGCTCGCGGCCGCCCGCCGCCCGGTGCTCTACGTCGGCGGCGGCGTCATCCGCGCCCGCGCGTCGGAGGCGCTGCGCGCGCTCGTCGACCTCAGCGGCGCCCCGGTCGTCACCACCCTCATGGCCCGCGGCGCGCTGCCCGACAGCCACCCCGCCAACCTCGGCATGCCCGGCATGCACGGCACGGTCGCCGCGGTGACCTCGCTGCAGAAGGCCGACCTCATCGTCGCCCTCGGCGCGCGCTTCGACGACCGGGTGACCGGCCGCCTCGACTCCTTCGCCCCCGGCGCGACGATCGTCCACGCCGACATCGACCCGGCCGAGATCGGCAAGAACCGCTACGCCGACGTGCCGATCGTCGGTGACGCCCGCGAGGTCGTCGTCGAGCTGACCGCCGCGCTGGAGGCCGAGCACGCCGCTGGCACCCGGGCCGACCTGGCCCCGTGGTGGGTGTACCTGGACGACCTGCGCGAGCGGTACGCCCTCGGCTACGACGAGCCCGAGGACGGCGCGCTGTCCCCGCAGTACGTCATCGAGCGGCTGGGGGCGCTCTCCGGCCCGGACGCGATCTTCGCCTCCGGGGTCGGCCAGCACCAGATGTGGGCCGCCCAGTTCATCCGCTACGAGAAGCCTGGTACGTGGCTCAACTCCGGCGGCCTGGGCACCATGGGCTACGCCGTCCCCGCGGCGATGGGCGCCAAGGTCGGCATGCCGGACACCACGGTGTGGGCGGTCGACGGCGACGGCTGCTTCCAGATGACCAACCAGGAGCTGGCCACCTGCGCCATCAACGGCATCCCCATCAAGGTGGCCGTCATCAACAACTCCAGCCTCGGCATGGTGCGTCAGTGGCAGACGCTGTTCTACGGCGCCCGCTACTCCAACACCGACCTGCTGTCGGGCAAGGTGGGCGGCCGCACGGCGGGCGAGGAGCCGGTGCGCATCCCGGACTTCGTCAAGCTCGCCGACGCCTACGGCTGCGCCGCGCTGCGCTGCGAGACCGCTGCCGACGTCGACCCGACGATCGAGAAGGCGCTGGCCATCAACGACCGGCCGGTGGTGGTGGACTTCACCGTCTCCCGCGACGCCATGGTGTGGCCGATGGTCGCCGCGGGCGTGAGCAACGACGACATCCAGGTCGCCCGCGACATGAGCCCGACCTGGGACCGGGAGGACTGAGCGCCATGAGCCGCCACACGCTGTCCGTGCTCGTCGAGAACAAGCCGGGCGTCCTCGCCCGGGTGTCCGCGCTGTTCGCGCGCCGCTCGTTCAACATCACGTCCCTGGCCGTCGGCCCCACCGAGAACCCGACGGTGTCCCGCATCACCGTGGTCGTCGACGTGGAGTCCCAGCCCCTGGAGCAGGTGACCAAGCAGCTCAACAAGCTGGTCAACGTGCTGAAGATCGTCGAGCTGGAGCCGGAGCACTCCGTGCAGCGCGAGCTCATCCTCGTCAAGGTGCGGGCCGACGCCTCGACCCGGGCCGACGTCGTCCAGGTCGTCGCGCTGTTCCGCGCCGCCGTCATCGACGTGTCCACCGACGCGGTGACCATCGAGGCCACGGGGCGCCCGGACAAGATCGCCGCGCTGCTGGAGGTCCTCACGCCGTTCGGCATCCGCGAGATCGTGCAGTCCGGCGCCGTCGCGCTGGGCCGCGGCGGCCGCGCGATCAGCGACCGCTCGCTGCGCTCGGCCTGAGCACCGGCCCGAGCACGGCCTCAGCACCGGCCGCACCCCACCCCGACCGCACCCCCCACCGCACCACCCGACCCGGAGGAGACCCACCTGATGGCCCACATCTACACCGACGCCGACGCCGACGCGGACGTGCTGAAGGACCGCGTCGTCGCGGTCATCGGCTACGGCTCGCAGGGCCACGCCCACGCGCTCAACCTGCGCGAGTCCGGCATCGACGTCCGCGTCGGGCTGGCCGAGGGCTCGACGAGCCGCGAGAAGGCGGAGTCCGAGGGCCTGACGGTCATGACGCCGGCGGAGGCGGCCGCCGAGGCCGACGTGATCATGGTGCTCGTGCCGGACCAGGTCGCCCGCAAGGTCTACGCCGACTCGATCGAGCCGAACCTCGCCCCCGGTAAGGCGCTGTTCTTCGCGCACGGGCTCAACGTCCGCTTCGGCTACATCACCCCGCCCGAGGGCGTCGACGTGTGCATGGTCGCCCCCAAGGGCCCCGGGCACCTCGTGCGCCGGGAGTACCAGCAGGGTCGCGGCGTCCCCGTCCTGGTCGCCGTCGAGACCGACGCCAGCGGCGAGGCCGAGGCGCTCGCGCTGTCCTACGCGCGTGCCATCGGCGGCCTGCGCGCCGGCGGGATCAAGACGACGTTCGCCGAGGAGACCGAGACCGACCTGTTCGGCGAGCAGGCCGTGCTCTGCGGCGGCGCCAGCCGGCTGGTCCAGGCGGGCTTCGAGACCCTCGTCGAGGCCGGCTACCAGCCCGAGGTCGCGTACTTCGAGTGCCTGCACGAGCTCAAGCTCGTCGTCGACCTCATGTACGAGGGCGGCATCGCCAAGCAGCGCTGGAGCGTCAGCGACACCGCGGAGTACGGCGACTACGTCTCCGGCCCCCGCGTCATCGACGACTCCGTCAAGGCCCGCATGAAGGAGGTCCTCGGCGACATCGTCGACGGGTCCTTCGCCAAGCGGTTCTTCGACGACCAGGACGCCGGCGCCCCCGAGTTCCGCCGCTTCCGCGAGGAGCAGGAGAAGCACCCGATCGAGACCACGGGCCGCGAGCTGCGCAAGATGATGGCCTGGGTGTCCGACGGCGACGACGACTACACCGAGGGCACCGCCGCCCGCTGAGCGGGGGCAGCCAGCACCACCAGCATCACCAGCACCACCAGCACCACCGTCGGTCAGCCCGGGGGCACCTGCAGCACGGGTGCCCCCGGGAGGGCGGCGTACAGGTCGACCGACGAGCCGTCGGGGTCGAGGACGCTCGCGTAGCGCTGCCCCCAGAAGGCGTCGAACGGCGCCAGGTGCGACCCCTGGCCGAGCGGCACGAGCAGGTCGTGGAGGGCGTCGACGTCCTCGGGGCTCTCGCACCGGGCAGCCAGCCCGAGCCGCCCGCCCGTGGAGCCGGTCCACGTGTCCGGCGCGAACGAGGCGACGACGTCCTCCGTGTCGAGCATGAGGCGCACGCCGCCGAGGTCGACCTCCAGGTGGCCGGTCCCGTCCGGTTCCGGGACGTCGCACCCGAGGGCGCGGTAGAAGGCGACGGAGCGGGGCAGGTCGCTGCAGACCAGGCCGACGGCGTCCAGGACGGCTCTCGCACGAGGTGGCATGGGGCGAGGATGCCCGGACCCCCCGACAGGACCGGTCACGCCGGTCCGCCCTGGACGGCCCCGGCGCGCGGCCCGAGGGCCGGGCGCGCACCATGGCCCGGTGGCCGCCCGGCCACGAGCCGCGCAGCTGCGTCGTCTGCGGCCGGACCATCGGGTGGCGGGCGAAGTGGGCCCGCAGCTGGGACCAGGTGCGGTACTGCTCCGACGGCTGCCGCGGCCGCGGCCTGCAGCCGGTGGACACCGCGCTGGAGGAGTCCCTGCTCGACCTGCTCGGCCGCCGTGCCGCGACCGCCACGGTGTGCCCGAGCGAGGCGGCCCGGGCCGTCGGCGGCGCCGACGAGGCGGCGTGGCGCCCGCTCATGGAGCCGGCGCGGATGGCGGCC
>NZ_JBBEOI010000195.1 GCF_037860755.1 Aquipuribacter hungaricus
GCCCGCGACGGGGCCGCCGCCCGGGCCACGGTCGACCGCCCGCCGCTGCGGCCGACGGGCGCGGTCCTCAGCGACCCGGCCGCCCCGTGCGCGACCGGGGACGCCCGTCCGGCCGTCCGGTCCGGCACCCCCACGGTCTACGCCGTCCACCGGGACCGCGACGGCGGGCGCGTCCAGGCGGTCGTCAGCGTGACGAGCCTGCGGTCCCCCTCGACCGGCGAGGTCGTCTGGTCGACAGTGACGGCACCCCAGGTGTCCGGTGCCGGGCACGCCGTCCAGGTGGGCGGTCTCGAGCACGGCGGGGTCTACCGCGTCCGCACGCACACCGTCGACGCGGGGCAGCGGCGCGGGCCGTCGGTGTCGTGCGAGCTCGAGGTCGACCTCGTGGCGCCGGCACCGCCGACCGTGACGGCCGTGGCCGTCGGGACGCAGCCGGTCTACCTGCCGGGCGTGCCCTCGGGGGGCGTGGGACAGCCAGGGTCGTTCGTGCTGGGCGCCGGCGGGTCCGACGACGTGGTGGGGTACCGGTACTCGCTCGGCGGCGGCGTGCCCGTGACGGCCGTCACCGGCGACTCGCCCACCGTCACGGTCACCCCGACGTCGGAGGGGAGCACCCGGCTGGAGGTCCGGTCGGTCGACCGGGCGGGCTGGCTCAGCCCCGTGACCGGCTACGACGTGGTGGTGCCCTCCGGCTCGCCGCGGCAGGTGACCTGGCGGTTCGACGAGACGACGGGCACGCGCGCGGCGTCCGCGACGCCGGACGGGGGTGACCCGCTGCCGATGACCCTCAGCCCGTCGCTGGAGACCCGGGTGGGCGGCCTGCTCGCGATGCTGGGCAGCACGACGGACCTGGCCCTGGACCTCGACGGCGCCGACGACGTCGCCCGTACCTCGGCGCCGGCCGTCACGACGACCGGCAGCTACTCCGTGTCCGCGTCGCTCCGGTCCGCCGTCACCGGCGGCGCGGCGACGGCGCTCAGCCAGGACGGCACGGCGACCGCAGGGTTCCGGCTGGGGTACCAGCCGTGCGACGACGGCACCGGCAGCTGCTGGTCCTTCGGTGTGCCCGTGGCCGACGCCGTGACCGCCGCGCCGACCACCGTGCTGTCCGGCATCGAGGCCGAGGCCGGCGCGTGGGCCGTCGTCACGGGGGTGCACGACGCGACCGCCGGCACGCTCTCGCTGTGGGTCTGCCACCCCGTCCCCGGGGACTTCGGCGAGCAGGGCTGGGAGCTCGACCGGGCAGGCACCGTCGCGGCCCCGGCACCGTGGGCGGCGACCGGCCCGCTGCGGCTGGGCGGCGCCGGCGGGCCGGACCCGGCTGCCTGGACCGGGGCGGTCGGCGAGGTCCGCGTGGCAGCCGGCGTCCCCAGCGACTCGACGCTGCTCAGGCGCTGCCCCCCGCTGGGCTGACCCGCGTGCCGGGTCCGGTCGGGGGCGCGATCCTCGGCCGGGCCGGTCAGCCGAGGCCGGGGAGCCGGGCGGCGACCGCCTCGAGGACGTGCTCGTCGCCCGCGTACACGCCCTCCGCGCGCGGCCAGTGCGTGACCAGGTCGGTGAAGCCGATGGCGCGGGCCCGCTCGTGCGCGCGGAGGAAGTCGTCGACCGAGGCCAGCGCGTACGCGCCGGCGTCGACGCTGAGGTAGCGGTCGACGGCGTCCGGGTGCCGGCCCTGCGCCTCGAGGGTCTCGGTGAACGTCCGGTGCGCGTCCTCGACGCCTGCCCACCAGTCGCGCGGGCCGGCGCCGCCGGCAGGTCCGGTGGTGGCCCAGCCCTGGCCGACCCGGGCCGCCAGCCGCATCCCGCGGGGCCCGTCGGCCGCCACGACGAACGGCAGCCGGGGCTCGCTGGGCCCGCCGGGGATCATCCGGGCGTCGTCGGCGGCGTAGAACTCCCCGCGCCACGTCGTCGACCGCTGCCGCAGCAGCCGGTCGAGCAGGTCGACGAACTCCTCGAACCGGGCCGTCCGGCGGGCCTGCGGCAGCGGCGGCTCCCCGAGCACGGTCGCGTCCGCGCCGGCGCCGCCCGAGCCGACGCCCAGGACGAACCGGCCGCCGCTGATGTCGTCCAGGCTCATCAGCTCCTTGGCGAACGGGACCGGGTGGCGGAAGTTCGGGCTCGCCACCCAGGTCCCGAGCCGGATCGTCGACGTCACCGTCGCCGCGGCGGTCAGGGTCGGGACGGTGGCGAACCACGGCTGGTCGCGCAGCGAGCGCCACGACAGGTGGTCGTAGGTCCACGCGTGGGCGAACCCGAGCTCCTCGGTCCGCCGCCAGGTCCGGGCCGCCTCGGACCAGCGCTGCTGCGGGAGGACGACGATGCCGGTGCGCACGGCGGCGACCCTACGGCCGGACGCGGCCGCCCCGGGGCGCGGTGGGCGCTCCTGGGCGTCGACGCAGCCCGCGTCGGCGGGGTCCCGTCTCACGGCAGTGCGGCGTGCACCTCGCGCACCCGTTCCGCCACGCCCGCCGGCAGCGCGTCGAAGCCGTCGACGTCGACCGAGGCGGGCGCGCCCCGGCGGGAGGGGACGTGCCGCCAGGTGGCCACCACCTGCCCGCCGACCACCACGGTCGGCCGGAACACCCCGTTCCGGCCGGGGACGATCCGCTCGGCGTGCGCGGGGGCCAGGACGGCGTCGCGGTCGGCGTAGCCCAGCAGGTACTCGTCGAAGCCCGGCAGCAGGAGCACGCCCTCGGCCTCCTCGCGGCAGGCGGCCAGACGGTCCCGGACCGACGGGTCCAGGAGGTGCTCGACGCCGTCGCGGCCCTCGACGGCGACCGCCTCGAGCTCTGCCCGCACCGCGGCCACGCCCCGCCGCACCTCGGTGACGGGCAAGGACGCCCAGCGCGCCAGGTCCGCGACCGTGGCCGGGCCGTGGCTGCCCAGGTAGCGGCGCGCGAGCCGGGCCAGCGCCTCGTCCCGGTCGACGGCGGGCACCTCGGGCAGCCAGCCGTCGGAGGCGACGACGAGCTGCTCGGTCGACGTCCCTGTCGTCGGCCCCAGGCAGACCCGGCCGGTCTCGGCCAGGTGCGCGAGCAGGTGGTAGCCGCGCTGGCCGGTGGTGGCGACGCCCGACCGCTCCCAGGTCGCCATCAGCTCCGCGCGAGACAGCGCCGCGCCGTCGGCGAGCGCCGCCAGGGCGACCTCTCCCGCCAGGGCGACGGTCCTGTCGTCGAGCCCGAGCTCGCGGCGGCGCGCGGCGGACCGGGCGACCATCCGGGGACCGGCGAGGGGCAGCAGCCACGGCAGGTCCTCCGCCGCGACCAGGTGGAGGGTGCCCCGCATCGGCCAGGACCGGACCAGCGTGCCCGCGTCCATCGCCGACAGCACCGCCGCCCGGTCCGACGGCCGGCTGCGCAGCGCCACCGACGTGACCGCGCCCGGCAGGTCCTGCGCCTGCGCCGCGAGCAGCCCGCGCACCGCGGTGGCCGGGTCGGTGCCGCCGGGCACGCCGACCAGGCCGAGCGCGACCAGCCGCAGCAGGCCGACGTCCCCGGTCGCGATCACCCGCCCAGGGTCGCCGCGGGGTCCGACAGGACGGCACGGGCCCTGACCGCCATGCTCGACCGGGTGCCCCTGCCCTCCCTGGCCCCCGGCGCCCGTCCGGTCCCCGTCGTCCTCGACTGCGACCCCGGCCACGACGACGCCCTCGCGCTGCTCCTGGCCCACGCCGACCCCCGCCTGGACCTGCGGGCGGTGACCGTCGTCCACGGCAACCAGACCGTCGACCGCTGCCTGCGCAACGCCCTCGCGGTCTGCACCGTGGCCGGGATCACCGGGGTGCCGGTCGCTCGCGGGGCGGACCGTCCGCTGGTCCGTCCGCTGCGGGTGGCCGCGGACATCCACGGCGAGAGCGGGCTCGACGGCCCGCTGCTGCCCGAGCCCACGGTGCGCGCCGACGACCGGGACGCCGTCACGCTCCTGGCCGACACCCTGCGCGCGGCCGACGAGCCGGTCACCGTGGTGGCGACCGGCGCCCTGACGAACGTCGCGCTGCTCCTGCGCGCCCACCCGGCGCTGCGCGACCGCGTCCGCGAGGTGGTGTGGATGGGCGGCTCGACGGGGCGGGGCAACATCCAGCCGCTCGCGGAGGCCAACGCCGCCAACGACCCGGAGGCCGCGGCGGAGGTGCTCGACGCGCTGCCGCTGACCATGGTCGGGCTCGACCTCACCCACCAGGCCCTGGTCACGCCCGAGGTGGTCGCGCGGTTCACGGCGCTGGGCACACCGGTCGGCACGCTGTGCGCGGAGCTCATGACGTTCTTCGGCGACCGGTACGCCGAGGTGTTCGGGATGACGGACCCGCCGCTGCACGACCCGGTCGCGGTGGCGATGGTCGCCGACCCGACCCTGGTGCGGACGGTGCGCGCCAACCTGGTCGTGGAGACGCAGGGGCGCTGGACGGCCGGCGCCACGGTCGTCGACCTCGACCGGGTGACGGGCCGGCCGGACACCGCGACGGTGGGGCTGGAGCTGCGGGTCGGGGCGTTCTTCGACCTGCTCCTGGACGCGGTGGCGACCTACCGCTGACCGGCAGGTGCTCCGTCCCAGGTCACCGGGTCAGCCGCGTGCGCGGTCCAGCTGCTCCTGGGCGCGGGCGAGGACGCGCACGGTCTCCGCGCCGGCCCGGGCGTCCGCGGGGTGGGCGGGCCCGCCCTGCGCGGCGGTGACGAGGGAGCGCAGCGCAGAGGCGTGCGCGTCCTGCGGCTCGACGCCGTGGTCGCGGGGGATCGACGCCCAGCCGTCGCGGCCGTAGACGTCGAACCGGAGGGTGGCGGCCGGCTCGGGCACGGTGAGGCTCACGGTCGCGGTGCTCGACGCCCCGCCCTGGTGCCGCAGGACGAGGTGGACGGTGTCGCCGGCGCCGGCCGCCGCGGTGACGTCGGTGACCGCGCCGAGCACGGGGACCAGGACCGACAGGGCGTGCGGGCCGATGTCCCACAGCGCGCCCTGCTCCTGGCGCCAGGCGGAGTGCGCGAACGGGCTGCCCTCGTGGTAGATCGACCCGGCCCAGACCGCGACGGCGCCGGCCCAGCCACCCTGGGCGGCGACCTCCTGCACCCACGCCTCGACGGGCGCCTGGTGCCGGGCGGTGACGAACACGACCGAGGTGACCCCGGCCTCCTCGACCGCGGCGACGACGGCGTCGGCGTCCTCCACGGTGAGGGCGGTCGGCTTCTCCAGCAGCAGGTGGCAGCCGGCGCGGGCGGCCTGCACGGCCAGCGGGGCCTGCACCGAGGGCGGGACGGCGAAGGTCACGGCGTCCACGGCCGCGAACATCTCGCCCGCGTCGGCGTAGGCGGTGGTGCCGTGCGCGGCCGCGAGCTCCTCGGCCTTGGCCGGGTCGCGTCCCCAGACCCCCGCCAGCTCGACGCCGTCGACGGCGGCGACGCCCCTGGCGTGCACCTCGGTCGCCCAGTACCCGGTCCCGACCAGCCCTACCCGCACGTGCGCCTCCTGACCCCGGGCCGCCGTCGGTCCGGCAGCGCCACAGCCTGGCACGGGCTCAGCGGCGCTGGCGGACGGCGGTGACGACGGCGCCCACCACGAGCAGCAGGCCCAGGGTGACCATGGCGACCGGGAGGGCCAGCGCGAGGTCGACGCGGACCGCCACCAGCTCCCAGGCGCCGAGCAGGCCCGCCACCGCCAGGGCGATGCAGCCCCACACCAGGGTGCCGAGCGCCGGGCCGCGCGGCTCGACGACGACGGGGGCGGGGGCCTGCGCGGGCGCCTCGGTCGCCGCGGTGCTGCGGGTGGCGCCGTAGGGGTCCGACGCGGCGGGGGCGTACGGGTCGGACGCGGCGGGGCCGTACGGGTCGGGCCCGGCGGGGGCGCCGTACGGGTCGGCATCGGCGGGGCTGGTCGTGGCGGGGCCGGTGGTGGTCTTGGTGAGGTCCACGGTCGTCTCCTGGGCGGTGTCTGCGGAGCTGGGCGGGATGACAGGCGGGGTGCTGGCCGGGGTGCTGGTCGGGGTGGTGCCGGGCTCGGCGTCGGGGCTCACTGCTCGACCTCCAGCACGACGACCGTGCCGATGCCGACGAAGGCGTCGACGACGACCTGCGGGTCGTCGGCGTCGAGCAGCCGGCGGTCGAGCGCCAGGCCGCCGTCGCTCTCGCCGTCGCCCGTGCCGTCCTCGCCGACCCGGGTGCCGCCGACGACGGCGCCGGCGTCGACCCGGACGTCCATCCCCTCCGGGACGAGGACCGTGAGCTCGCCGATGCCGACCCGGACGGGCACCTCGACCGCGGCCCCGGAGGGCAGGTCCTCCAGGCCGGACAGGTCGAGGTAGCCGTCGCCGAGGCCGACGGAGCCGCCGAGGCGGGCCTCGCGGACGTCGTCCGGGGCCCAGGTGCGCTCGCCGGCGACCTGGCTGGTGCGCCAGCTGGGCACGAGCAGGGCGGCGACGACCGCGAGCAGGACGAGGAAGGTGGTGAACCCGACGCCGCCGTCGCGGCGCCCGGCGACGCCGAGGCCGACGAGCACGAGGCCCAGGACGACGAGGGCGGCGCAGGCGGCGAGCACCGCGGGGCGGCCCTCTACCAGGCCGGCGTCGGCGACGAGCCACGCGGCACCCGCCGCGACCAGGGCGGCCCCGGTCGCGGCG
>NZ_JBBEOI010000196.1 GCF_037860755.1 Aquipuribacter hungaricus
CCGGCCGCAGGCGCGACCCGCAGGACCCGCGCGACGCCCCGGACCCCGCGCCTGCCGCGCGGGGCGGGCTGAGGGGCCGCGTCCGCTCTCACGTCGCGGCCCCCGGTAGTCCCGGACCCCTTCGGGACCACCCGCCGACCACCTCGCGTTGCCCGGCGCGCGACCATCATGACGCGTGCGGGGGCGTGCCGTGGTCACGACCCCCCGGCCCGCGCGCGACCGCTGCGCGACTCCGCCCCGTCGCGCCGGCGGTCCGTGGCCGGTCCTGTCGCCGGGTCGGACGGGCCCCCGCCCGTGCGGGGGCCGCCGACGCCCACCACACTGTGCCCGTGAGCGCTGCAGATGCCCCCGGACGCGTCCTCGTTGTCGGCGGGGGGATCTCCGGCGTCGCCTGCGCGCGGGCGCTGCAGGGCTCCGGCGCCGACGTCCGCCTGGTGGACCGCGGCCGACGGCTCGGCGGCCGCATGGCGGCGCGCACCGTCGACACCGTCGTCGGCCGGCACGTGGTCGACACGGGGGCCTCGTACTTCACCGTGCGCGACGAGGGCTTCACCGCGGTGGTCTCCGACTGGCAGGAGCGCGGCCTCGCCCGCGAGTGGACGGACACCTTCCACCTGTCCGACGGCGACGGCCTGGTCGGCACCAAGGTCGGCCCCGTGCGCTGGGCGGCCGCCGGGGGCCTGCGCTCGCTCGTCGAGGACCTGGCCGAGGGGCTGGACGTCGAGCACCCGCGCGAGGTCACCGAGGTCGTGCCCGTCGACGCCGCCGAGGGGGGCGGGGTCCTCGTGGACGGGGAGCGCTACGACGGGGTCGTGCTGGCCATGCCCGACCCGCAGGCCGTCGACCTGCTCCCGTCCGGGGTCGCCGAGCAGCTGCTCCACGGCTCGGACTGGGACTGGCGGCCGAGCATCGCCGTCTACGCCGCGTGGACCGAGCGCTGCTGGCCCGAGGTCGACGGCGTGTTCGTCGACGGCTCGGCGGTCGTGGACTGGGTGGCCGACGACGGCCGCCGCCGCGGCGACGACGCCCCGGTGCTCGTGGCCCACACCACGCCCGTGTTCGCCGCGAGCCGGCTGGACGACCCCGGCTCGGCGGTGCCGCACGTGCTCGACGAGCTCGGCCGGGTGCTCGGGCGCGCCCTGGTGGAGCCGGAGTGGGCACGTGCCCACCGCTGGTCGCTGGCCAGCCCGTCCCGCAGCCGGCCGGCGCCGGACTTCGCCCTCACGGCCGACGGCACGGTGGGGGTGTGCGGCGACGCCTGGGGCGAGCGGTCGCGGGTCGAGGCGGCCTGGCTGTCCGGCACGCGGCTGGCGCAGGAGCTGGCCGGCCGTCTCGGGCTGCCGGGCTGAGCGCCTGCACTAGCCTGCTCGGGGCGCCACGGGCCTGCCGGCCCGACGCCCCGCCCTGCCACCGAGGACCGAGGAGTGCCGCGTGCCCGCAGTCGTCTTGATCGGTGCCCAGTGGGGTGACGAGGGCAAGGGCAAGGCCACCGACGCCCTCGGCTCGCGCGTGGACTACGTCGTCAAGTTCAACGGCGGCAACAACGCCGGCCACACGGTCGTGGTCGGCGACGAGAAGTACGCGCTGCACCTGCTCCCCTCGGGCATCCTCAGCCCGGGCGTGGTCCCCGTCATCGGCAACGGCGTGGTCATCGACCCCGAGGTGCTGTTCGAGGAGATCGACGGCCTCACCGCCCGCGGCGTCGACTGCTCCCGCCTGCTCGTCTCGGCCAACGCCCACGTCATCGCCACGTACCACCGCACCCTGGACAAGGTGAGCGAGCGGTTCCTCGGCAAGCAGCGCATCGGCACCACCGGCCGCGGCATCGGCCCGGCCTACGCGGACAAGATCAACCGCGTCGGGATCCGGGTGCAGGACCTGTTCGACGAGAAGATCCTCCGCCAGAAGATCGAGGGCGCGCTCGACCAGAAGAACCACCTGCTGGTCAAGGTCTACAACCGCCGCGCGATCACCGTCGACGAGATCGCGGACTCCCTGCTCGGCCTCGCCGACCGGCTCGAGCCGTACGTCGCGGACACCGGGCTGGTGCTCAACCAGGCGCTCGACGCGGGCCGGACGGTGCTCTTCGAGGGCGGCCAGGCCACGCTGCTCGACGTCGACCACGGCACCTACCCGTTCGTCACCAGCTCCAACGCGACCTCCGGCGGGGCCTGCACCGGCAGCGGCGTCGCGCCGAACCGGGTGGACCGGGTCATCGCCGTGGTCAAGGCCTACACGACCCGCGTCGGCGAGGGTCCCTTCCCCACCGAGCTGTTCGACGCCGACGGGGAGCGGCTGCGCGCGGTCGGGCACGAGTACGGCACGACGACCGGCCGGCCCCGCCGCTGCGGCTGGTACGACGCCGTCATCACCCGCTACGCCCAGCGCGTCAACGGGGTCACCGACTTCGTCGTCACCAAGCTCGACACCCTCACCGGCTTCGAGAAGATCCCGGTCTGCGTGGCCTACGACGTCGACGGCACGCGCTTCGACGAGATGCCGGTCAGCCAGACCGACTTCCACCACGCGAAGCCGGTCTACGAGCTGTTCGACGGCTGGACCGAGGACATCACCGGCGTCCGCCGGTTCGAGGACCTGCCCGCCGCGGCGCAGCGCTACGTCCTCGCGCTGGAGGAGATGAGCGGGTCCCGGATCAGCGCGGTCGGCGTCGGCCCGGGCCGCGAGGAGACCGTCGTCCGCCACGACCTGCTCGGCTGAGCGCGGGGCGGGACGGCGGCAGATCCCTCGTCCGGTCCGATGGGTGCTTAGCGCACCTAACTGTTAGCCTGGGCCCAGATGAGTACCGAGACCCTGCCCCCCGCCACCCGTCCGTCCACCAGGTCTTCCCGCGCCGGCTTCTTCTCCCGGCTCGGCCCGCGCGAGCTGGTCCTGCTCGCGGCCATCACCGCCGCGGGACCGCTGACGATCGACCTCTACCTGCCCGCGTACCCCACGCTGGCCGCGGAGTTCGGCGTCGCCGAGACCCAGGTGCAGCTCACGCTCACCGCCTGCGTGTTCGGTCTCGCGCTGGGCCAGCTGGTCATCGGCCCGGTCGCGGACCGGGTGGGCCGCCGGCTGCCGGTCGTCGTCGGCCTCGCCCTGTGGTCGGTGTCCTCCCTGCTCGTGGCCGCCGCCCCGACGCTGGCGCTGCTCACCGTGGGCCGGTTCGTCCAGGGCTTCGTCGTGGCGGCCGGGATGGTCACCGCGCGGGCGATCCTCCGGGACCTGTCGACGGGGCAGAACCTGGCCAGGGCCTTCGCCCGGATGTTCCTCGTCGTCGGTGCCGTGCCGATGGTGGCGCCGTTCCTCGGCTCGCTCATCCTCGAGCTGACCAGCTGGCGCGGGGTCTTCGTCCTGCTCGCCGTCATCGGGGTGCTGCTCGCGGTCGTCACCGCCGTGCTCCTGCCCGAGACGCTGCCGAAGGCCCAGCGGACCCCGGTCCCGGTCAGCCGGCTCGCGGGGACCTACGGCCGCCTGCTCGTCGACCGGGCGTTCATCGCGCCCGCGATGGTGGCGAGCCTCGCCTTCGCCGGGCTGTTCGTGTACATCAACGGCAGCTCGTTCGTGCTGCAGGAGCAGTACGGCGTCTCCCAGCTGCAGTACGGCATGGTGTTCGGGGCCGTGACGCTGTCGCTCATCGCCGGCAGCCAGGCCTCCAGCGTCCTCGTCGGCCGCTTCGGCCTGCTGTCGGTGCTGCGCGCCGCGCCCGTCATCGGCGCCGTCGCCATCGGCTCGGTGTTCGCGGTCTCGATGCTCGGCGACCTCCCGCTGCCCGTCCTCATCGCGGGCCTCGTCGTCGCCATGGGCGTCGTCGGCTTCGCCATGCCGGCCGCGTCGGCCCACGTGCTCGGCGCACAGCCCGCCGCCCGCGCGGGCCTCGCCTCCGGCCTGGTCGGCGTCCTGCAGTTCGCGGTGGGCGGCGCCGTCAGCCCGCTCGCCAGCGTCATGGGCACCGTGACGGCCAGCTCGATGACCGGGCTCATGGCGCTGCTGTTCGCGGCGTCGGCGGCCACGGCCTTCGCGGTGCGGGCCGACGCGCCCGCCGAGGAGTCCCCGGCGACCGCCACCTGACGAGCAAGGACGCTGCGGCCGCTACGGCCGCAGCAGCACCTTGACGGCCTCGCGGCGGTCCATCAGGTCGTAGGCCTGCGCGGCCTCGGCCAGCGGCAGCTCGCGGTCGAAGACGGCGCCGGGGGAGATGGACCCCGCGAGCACGCGGTGCAGAAGGTCGGGCAGGTAGGCCCGGACCGGCGCGATGCCCCCCGCGAGGCCGACGTTGTGCCGGAACATGCGGCGCACCGGGGGGGTCGCGCCGTGGGGGACCCCGACGAACCCCACCGTCGCGCCGGGGCGGGCCACGGCGAACGCCGTCGTCATGGACCCCTCCGTGCCGACGCACTCCAGCACGGCGTCGGCGCCCACCCCGTCGGTGAGGCCGAGCACCGCCTGCTCGCCGTCCTCGCCGCGCTCCGCGACGACGTCGGTGGCGCCGAACCGCACGGCGAGCGCCTGCCGGTCCGCGTGGCGGCTCATCACCACGACGCGGGCCGCGCCCTGCTGGACCGCCGACAGCACGCCGCAGAGCCCGACGGCGCCGTCGCCCACGACGACCACGGTGCTGCCCTCGCGGACCCCGGCCGAGCGGGCCGCGTGCCAACCGGTCCCCATGACGTCGCTGCAGGCGAGCAGGTCGCGCAGCAGGTCGCCGTCCGGAGGCGAGGCGGCGTCGTGGCCGGGGACGACGACGAGCGTGCCGTCGGCCTGCGGCACCCGGACCAGCTCGGCCTGCGCGCCGTGCTCGCCGCCGAACACCCCGCCCACCACGCACGAGGTGTGCACGCCGGCCAGGCAGTGGGCACAGCGCCCGCACGACCACGTGAAGGGCGCCACCACGACGTCGCCGACCGAGACCGCGCGCACGTCCGCGCCCACCTCCTCGACCACCCCGACGTGCTCGTGGCCGATGCCGTGCGGCTCGTCGACCGGGTTCTCGCCCCGGTAGGGCCACAGGTCCGAGCCGCAGACGCACGCGGCCAGCACCCGGACGACGGCCTCGTGCGGCGCCCGGACCACCGGGTCGGGGAGGGTCTCGGAGCGGATGTCGCGGGGGGCGTGGATGACGGTGGCTCGCACCCGGCGACCGTACGTGGATGCCGACGGCCGCGCCGCCCCAGGGGCGCTAGCCTCGCCCACCGTGCGGGTCCTCGTGGTCGGTCAGGGTGCCAGGGAGCACGCGCTCGTGCGGTCGCTCCTCGCCGAGGAGGGGGTCGACGCGGTCGTCGCCGGCCCCGGCAACCCGGGCATGGCCGCCGAGGGCGCGGACTGCCGCCACGTCGACCTGGCCGACCTCAGCGGGATCGCCGAGCTCGCCACCGCCGCGCTCGCCGACCTCGTCGTCGTCGGGCCCGAGGCGCCGCTGGTCGCCGGCGCCGCGGACATCCTCCGCAGCACCACCGGCATCCCGTGCTTCGGCCCGTCCGCCCCCGCGGCCCGGCTGGAGTCGAGCAAGGCCTTCGCCAAGGAGGTCATGGCAGCCGCCGGGGTGCCGACCGCGCGACCGGTCGTCTGCCACGACGTCGACCAGGTCGCCGCCGCGCTCGACGAGCTCGGTGCGCCGCACGTCGTCAAGGACGACGGGCTGGCCGCGGGCAAGGGCGTCGTCGTCACCGACGACCGCGCGGCAGCGCTGGCGCACGCGGCCGCCTGCTTCCAGCTGCCCGGCGGCACCGTCGTCATCGAGGAGTACCTGGACGGGCCCGAGGTGTCGGTGTTCTGCGTCTGCGACGGCACCGACGTCGTCGCGCTCGCGCCGGCGCAGGACTTCAAGCGGCTGCGCGACGGCGGCCAGGGGCCGAACACCGGCGGCATGGGCGCCTACGCCCCGCTGACCTGGCTGCCCGAGGGCTTCGTCGAGGACGTGCTCGAACGCGTGACGCGCCCGGTCCTGCGCGAGATGGCCTCCCGCGGGACGCCGTTCACCGGGGTGCTCTACGTGGGGCTGGCGCTCACGTCCGAGGGCCCCAAGGTCGTCGAGTTCAACGTCCGCTTCGGCGACCCCGAGGCCCAGGTGGTGCTCGCCCGGCTCCGGAGCCCGCTGTCCGGCCTGCTGCTGGCCGCCGCGCAGGGCCGGCTGGCCGAGCACGTGGCCGCCCACGGCGCCCCGGTCGAGGACGGGGCGGCCGTCGCGGTCGTCGTCGCGGCCCCCGGCTACCCCGCGGACGTCCGCACCGGCGACGCCGTCCTCGGCCTGGACGAGGCGGCCGCGGTGCCCGGGGCCCACGTCCTCCACGCCGGGACCGCCCTGCGGGACGGCCACCTGGTCACCTCCGGCGGGCGCGTGCTCACGGTCGTGGGGACCGGGGACGACGTCGCCGCCGCGCGCTCGGTCGCCTACGAGGCCGTCCAGCACGTGCACGTCCCGGGCGGCCAGCTGCGCCTCGACGTCGCCGCCGAGGGCTGAGCCGGAGCCCGTCCCAGGGGCGCCGACGACCGGCGGGGGAGGGGTCCTCCCGCCGGCCGCCGGGCGCCTGGGGTCAGGCTGCGGCGGTCGCCGCTCGGGGCGTGCGGAGCGCGGGCGCCCGGCCGCGGGCAAG
>NZ_JBBEOI010000197.1 GCF_037860755.1 Aquipuribacter hungaricus
GGGCGCCTCGAACCCGGCCGCCGCGGCGGCGCGGGCCAGCGCGAGCGCCAGGACCGCGCCCACGTCGGCCCGGCCGCGCTCCTTAGCAGCCGCCACCAGCCCCCGGGCCGGTCCCCGCCAGCCCGCCGAGGCCACCACGGGCGTCCCGTCGGAGAGCTGCCGGCGGCGCAACGGCTCTCGGAGCAGCAGCGTCCGGCAGGCGACGCAGACGACCTCGTCGACCTGCCCGCACCCGGGGCAGGCCGTCGGCAGCAGCAGACCGGTCCAGCCGACCGTCGCCCGTGGCGCCCCCCGAAGTCCTGCCGTCCGCGTCTGCACCTCCCGACCCTGGCGCGGACCTACCGAGCTGCGGGGAGGCCGCCGGCAGGCTGTGGACGGTGCCGGCTGGGCGCGGCTGTGGACGACCGGGACCGTGGACCACCCGCACGGTGGACCACGTGGACCGCTCACGAGACGGCCGGCCGGGGCCGCGGACGACCCAGGTCGCGACGGCGGCGGCTCAGCCCGGGTAGACCGGCGACACCCCGGCGGGCCCGTCCAGCCACAGCGCGCCCGAGCGGCGCAGCACCGTGCCGTCCGCCGTGCCCACGACGATGCTCCGGGCGCTGCTCCCCGCGCTCACGGACACCGCGCCCGGCGTGGGCGCCAGGGCTTCCGTCGTGCCGCCGACCTGCGAGACCACCGGCCCCACGGCCTCCTCGCCCTCGCGACCGAGGACGACCACCTGCTCGTCGGTCACCCAGCCGGCGTCCACGGCGTCCGACAGCGGCGCAGCCACGGTGAACGCGGCCTCGGACAGCGACAGGGGCCGTCCCGCGGCGTCCCGGCGGACGCCCCGCACCTCGACGTCCACGGAGCCGTCGCCGTGGGAGACGACGAGCAGCACGCGCGCGCCGTCCCGGCTCACCCGCACCGCGCGCACCTCGTCGCCGGGCACGAGGAACCGCGCCTCGACCAGCTCGGTCGCGGGGGCCGCGCCGTCGCCCGCGGTGGCGGCCAGGACGGTGGGCACCTCGCCCGACCCGGCCGTGCCGGCGGACACCGTCCACACCCACGGCAGACCCGGCGGGTCGAAGCTCGGGGCGAGCAGCTCGCCGCGGCCGGACACCAGCGGCAGGGGCGCCGCGCCGGCCTGGGTCTGCAGCCACAGGGTGCGGCGGGACGCGTCGAGGCCGGCCAGGACGGAGGCGTCCTGGGACACCGCGAGCCCCGTGGCGACCTCGGCCGCCAGCGGGTCGGTGCCCTCGACGGGCACCGGGTCGAGGCGGTCCAGGCGCAGCACCGAGGAGCCCGGCGCCGCCAGGGGCCGGCCGTCCGCGCCGAGCACGGGGACCGACGCCCCGCCGTCCACGGGTCCTGCGTCGCCGAGGGCCGGCGTCTCACCCTCGACCTCAGCCTCACCCTCGGTCCCGTCGCCGGTCTCACCCTCCACCTCGCCCTGCGACCCGGGGGCCACGGCGTCGGCGGGCGGGGCGCCCAGCACGAACGGCCGGTCGTCGACGACCGGGTCGACGAGCAGCTGCGGGGCGTCGGGCGCGTCCTGCCCGGTGAGCTGGTCCAGCGGGGAGCCGTCGACGCTGACGACGACCTCGGCCACTCCCGGTACCGCCCGCAGTGTCTGCAGCAGCTGCGCCCGCAGCAGGGCCCTCTCCTCGCGGTCGGCGTCGAGGACCTCGTCGGTGAGGTCGACCGTGGCCACGCCGTCGACCACCTGCACCGTCGGCAGGTCCAGCCGGGTGCCCGCGGGAGCGGCCGATACCAGGGCGCCGAGGTACGGCGTGCTGGGGCCACCCAGCAGCGCCCGGACCAGCGACGTCGCCGAGGAGGTGAGCCGCGGGAACCACCGGACGTCGGGGACCAGGTACCGCAGGGTCGGGTCGAGGAAGTACACCTCGAAGTCGGTGAGCACCCGTGCGGCGTCGACCTGGCTGACCAGGACCCCGGGCGGCAGGTCGGCGATGCGCCACTCCCCCCTCACCTGCACCAGGTCGAAGCCGACCTCCTCCGGCGTCGGGGCCTGCTCGACGTAGCGGCCCGCCTCGTCGATGCGGGCGACCACGTCGATCTGGACCTGCACGGAGGCGACGTCGTCGGCCGTCCGCACCGTCGGGGAGAACACCGCGACGTCGTCGTGCACCACCGTCTGGTCCCCGGGACGCCAGTCCAGGGCGTCCGGGGCCAGGAACTCCCGCGCCACGGAGAAGTCGTCGAGCCCGGCGACGGCCGCGAGGAAGCCCTCGACCACCTGGCGCTCGTCGGCGCCCTCGGCCGGCCCCTCCGCGGTGACCCGCAGCGCGGCGCGGGCACCCTCCTGCCCGACGTCCCCGCCGGCGACGACCCGCCCGTCGGTGGGGATGGCGACGCAGCCGGCGAGCAGGAGGCCGAGCAGCGCGGCGAGCAGCCCCCGACCTACCGGCCGGGCTCGGGCGGAACGGCGTCCCGGGGCCCTCACCGGGTCACCTCGACGCGCCCGGGCGGCTGCGCCTCGGGCCGGAACACGGGGATGGGCGCCGTCTGGGAGGACACGACGTCGACCGGCAGGGCCGGGATGGACGCGGGGTGGCCGACGGCGACGTCGCGCAGGACCGTGCCGCCGGGGCCGGACGGCGGGGCGAGCGCGTCGGGCGGACGGACCACGAGCGGGCCCGGACCGGGGTCGGCCCCGGCGCGACGCGGCACCGTGAGGACGAAGTGCGCGCCCTGCCCCGGGGCGCCCCACACCTCGATCCGGCCGCCGTGCAGCCGGGCGTCCTCGAGCGAGATCGCCAGGCCGAGACCGGTGCCGCCGCTCGTCCGGGCCCGTGCCGGGTCGGCCCGCCAGAACCGGTCGAAGACCCGCTCGAGCTCGGCCGGGTCCAGGCCGATGCCGTGGTCCCGGACGCCCACCGCGACGGACTGCGCGTCCCAGCCGAGCCGCACGGTGACGTCGCCGCCCTCGGCGTGCTCCACGGCGTTGGAGACGAGGTTGCGGACCACGCGCTCCAGCCGGCGGCGGTCGACCTGGCCCATGACCGGCTGGGCGGGGGCGTGCACCACCAGGTCGACGCCCTTGGAGGCGGCGAGCCCGGCCACCATGTCGCTGGCGTGGCGCACCAGCGCGCTGACGTCGACGGTCTCCACGTCGAGCTCGGCGGCGCCCGCGTCGAAGCGGCTCACCTCGAGCAGGTCCGCGAGCAGCACCTCGAAGCGGTCGATCTGCCCCTGCAGCAGCTCGACGCTGCGGGCGGTGTCGGGGTCGAAGTCCTGCCGTCGGTCGTGGAGCAGGTCCGCCGCCATCCGGATCGTCGTCAGCGGCGTGCGCAGCTCGTGGGAGACGTCGCTGACGAAGCGCTGCTGCAGGTGCGACAGCTGCTCGAGCTGGACGATCTGCCGCTGGAGGGAGTCGGCCATGGCGTTGAAGCTGCGCGAGAGCATCGCCAGGTCGTCGTCGCCGCGCTCGGCCATCCGCTCCGACAGCGCCCCCGCCGACAGCCGCTGCGCCGTGCCCGCGGCCTCCCGCACGGGCTCCACGACGAGCCGGGTGACCAGCCACGCGATGCCGGCGACGAGCAGGACGAGGACGAGCTGGCCGATGAGCAGGGCGCGCTCGACGACCGCGAGGTTCTGCTGCTCCTGCTCCAGCCGGTACACCAGGTACAGCTCGTGCTCCCCGGACAGCGGGAGCGTGACCGTCGCCCCGACCGCGAGCGCCGGGACGCCGTCCGGCCCGCCGGGGGCGCGCACCTGCAGCAGCTGGCTCTGCAGCCGGTCGGGGTCGGCCTCGACGCCCTCGCGCAGCTCGGGCGTGACGGTGCTGGGCAGCAGGCTGTTGCTCGACACCTCGTCGAGGGTGACCGTCCGGTCGTTGCGCGCCGCCCGCAGCAGCACCACCTCGCGCAGCGGCTCCGGCCCGGACCCGCCCTCGAGCCGGGGCAGCAGGTCGTTGACCAGCTGCTGCTCGGCGACGGCGTTCTGCGCGGGGGCCTGGTCGAAGGTCTCCTGCGCCACGGCGACCTGCGCGCGGGCGTCGTCCAGGGCGAAGCTGCGGCGCTGCTCGACCAGGCCGTCGGCGACGTCGAGGAGGATGAACTGGCCCAGCGCGAGCACCACCACGGTCCCGAGGGCCAGGGTGAGCGCCACCACCCGGACCTGGAGCGACCGGCGCCACCGGCTCGCGACGGCGCCGACGAGGCCCGCGAGCTGGTTCAGCTGCCGGCCCCCGGGACGGCCGCGGCGGCGTGGCCGGCGCTGCCGCCGTCCAGGGGCTCCGGGCTGCCGGCCTTGTAGCCGACCCCGCGCACGGTGAGCACGAAGCGAGGGTTCTCCGGGTCGGTCTCGATCTTGGCGCGCAGCCGCTGCACGTGGACGTTGACCAGGCGGGTGTCGGCGGCGTGCTGGTAGCCCCAGACCTGCTCCAGCAGCGCCTCGCGCGAGAAGACCCGCCCCGGCACGCGCGCCAGGGCGACGAGCAGGTCGAACTCCAGCGGCGTGAGCAGGACCGGCGTGCCGTCACGGGTGACGCTGTGGCCGGGGACGTCGACGACGAGCTCGCCGATCCGCAGCACCTCGGGGGTGAGGGAGTCGCTGCGCCGCAGCCGGGCGCGCACCCGGGCGACGAGCTCCTTGGGCTTGAACGGCTTGACGACGTAGTCGTCGGCGCCGGACTCCAGTCCGAGGACGACGTCGACGGTGTCCGAGCGGGCGGTGAGCATGACGATCGGGGTGCCTGACTCCGCCCGGATCTGCTGGGCGACCTGGATCCCGTCCAGGCCGGGCAGCATGACGTCGAGCAGCACCACGTCGGGCTTGCGGAGCCGGAACTCCTCGAGCGCCTTGGAGCCGTCGGCGCAGAACACCGGGTCCAGACCCTCGCCCCGCAGGACGATGCCGAGCATCTCGGACAGGGCGGGGTCGTCGTCGACCACCAGGACTCGGCCTCGCATCCGCCCATGATGCGCCATGCCCCGCCCCCGCCGTCCACAGCCACGCCGGTCCCCGCCCGGCGCCGGGGGGCATGGAAGGATGACCGCGCCGGCGGGACCGCAGCCGGGGGGCGGCGACGGGGAGGACGGCGTGAGCGTGGAGGACCGACCGGACGGCGGGGGCGGTACCGGCTGGTCCGCGCCCGAGCAGGGCTCCGGCGGCTGGGGGCCCGCACCGGGCGCCCCCGTCGCACCCGCGGCAGGGACCGGCTGGTCCACTCCGGCCACGGCAGGTGCCCCGGTGCCGGGTGGACCTGCCGCAGGGGGCTGGGGCCAGCTCACCGGCCCCGGGCAGCAGCCCTACGGCAGCGTCCTCACCCGCCGCGGCATCGTCGCCCTCAAGCCGCTGGGCTTCGGCGACTTCTTCGACGGCGCGTTCCGGGCGCTGCGGCACAACCCGCGCGTGATGATCGGCCTGTCGGCGGTCGTCCTCGTCCTCACCAACATCCTCGTCGCGCTGCCGCTGGCCGGGATGTTCGCCGCCGGCGGGCTGCTCGACCCGGCCGCGGCCTCCGCCGAGCCGAGCGACACCCAGCTGGCCGCCATGGGCGGGAGCCTGCTGGCGCTGGTCCCGGCCGGGTTCCTGCAGTCGGTGGCGATCGTCGTGCTCACCGGCATCCTCATCCTGTCGGTGACCCAGAGCGTCGTGGACCGGCGGCTCAGCGCCGGCGAGCTGTGGCGCCGGGCCCGCGGCCGGGTGTGGCCCCTCGTCGGCTGGTCGCTGCTGCAGTCGCTGGTCGCCTCGCTCGTGGTCGGGCTGGCCCTGGCGCCCGGCGTCGTGCTGCTCGTGCTGGAGGAGCTCGTCAGCGGCGTCGTGCTGCTGGTCGTGCTCGGGCTGGCCGTGACCCTGGCCGTCATCTGGGCGGGGGTCGTGCTCGTCTTCGTCCCGGTCGTCATCGTGGTCGAGCGCCTGGGGATCGTCGCCGCCGTGCGCCGCTCGTTCCGCCTGGTGCGCGGCGCGTTCTGGAAGACGCTCCTCGTCCTCTTCCTCACCCTCGTGCTGACCGGTGCGGTGTCGCAGCTGCTGGCCACGCCGTTCGCCATCGTGGGCGGCCTGGGGCTGGCCCTGCTGCAGAGCAACCCGACCCTGGCCGGCGTGGTCTACGCGGCCTCGGTGAGCCTGGGGTCGACCGTGGGCATGGTGCTCTCGGTGCCGTTCCTCGCCGCCGTCGTCGCCCTGCTCTACGTCGACCGGCGGATCCGGCTCGAGGGCCTGGACGTCAGCCTGGCGCGCACGCTGGAGGACGGCCGGGCGTGAACCTGCTGCCCGCGCTCGTCCGCTCCGCCCCGGTCGACCCCGACCGCGCGACCGCCCGCCGCTGGGCGGTCGAGGAGCTGACCGACCAGGCGTACGTGCAGGCGCAGCCGGGGCTGCTCCAGCGCGCCATCCAGTGGGTCTTCGACCGGGTCGGCGACCTCGTCGAGCGGGCCGACGGCGCCTCCACCGGCACCGGTCTCGTCGTGGGGCTCGCGCTCGTGGCCGCCGTCGTCGTCGGCGCGCTCCTCGTCGCCGGCCCGCTGCGCCGCCGCGCCCGCACGGCGCGCCAGGGCGGCGCCGTCTTCGGCGCGGTGGTCCGCACGGCGGCCGAGCACCGGGCCGCCTCCGAGGACGCCG
>NZ_JBBEOI010000198.1 GCF_037860755.1 Aquipuribacter hungaricus
CGGCACCGGCCTGCGCCGCCGCGTCCCGTCCCGTCCGACGCCGGGTCCGAGCCGGCCGCGCCTGGCGCCGCCCGGGTCCCGCCGCACCGGGGCTCACCAGCGCGAGGTCGGCGCCGATGGCGCGCAGCGTCGTCCACCACGCGGCGTCGCGGACCTCGAACGGGTCGCGGCTGTTGAGCGCGGCCTCCAGGCGGCGGAAGCCGGCGTCGACGGACGGCTCGACGAGCGAGGCCCGGGTCAGCTGGCGCACGGTGTCGACGGAGACCGTGGAGGAGCGGTTCACCCGGTTGACGAGCAGGCGCACCTCGGTCTCCTTGCGCACGCCGAGGCTCTCCCAGGCGTTGATGACGCGGCGCATCCCGCGCAGGGCGGCGACGTCGGTGGTGACGACGAGGACGACCTCCTCCGCCAGCTCCACCACGGTGGCCTGGGCCGGGGTGACGTGGGACCCGACGTCCACGAGCACGAGGTCGTACATCGTCCGCAGGCTCGCCAGCACCTGGCGCAGCGCCAGCGGCGTCACGGCCTCGACGTCGCGCACCTCCAGCGGCGCCAGCAGCAGGTCCAGGCCGGACGGGTGCCGGGTGATCGCGTCGCCCACGGTGCCGGGCGACAGGTCGTCGGCGACCTTGGCCAGGTCGGCCACCCCGAGGCGGTGCCGGAGCTCGAGGATGCCGGTGACGTCGCCCTTCTCCAGGTCCAGGTCGACGAGGCAGACGGACACGTCGTCGACGGTGCGGACGACGTCCATCGCCAGGTGCGTGGCCAGCGTGGTGACGCCGACGCCGCCCTTGGCGCCCGCGAAGGCGACCACGCGGCCGGCGCCGGTGTCCTCGGCGGACGTCCCCGCGCCGCTGCCCGCGCCGAGGATGCGGCGCATCTGCCCGGACCACTCCGCCGCGGCGGTGAACCGGGCCTGGAGGGACTCGAAGCTGAACGGGTACGACACCACGCCGCGGGCGCCGGCCTCGACGGCCTGGGCCACCGCGTCCCCGCCGGTGTCGCCGCTGACCAGCAGCATCGCGGTCGCGGGACGGCGCAGGCTGAGGTCGCGCATGGTGGCGGTGGCCGGGTCGGGACCGAGCCCCTCGTGGACGAGGACGACGTCGACGTCCTCGCGGGTGACCGCCGCCACGAGCTCGGAGGTGGACGCGGCCACGTAGGCCAGGTCGACGTCCGGGATCTCCCCGAGCGCGGCCTGCAGCTCGCGAGCCAGCGCCTGGTCGGTCGCGGCGACCACGACGCGGGTCACGGGGCCTCCACCGCCACGGGCTGGCCGCCGAGGTCGCCGGCGTCGAAGTCGTCGGTGTCGTCGGTCCGGTCGGTGCCCACGTCGGTGGGCAGCGCCACCAGGCGGACCTCGGCGGCGAAGGCGTTGGCGTAGGTCACCGACAGCGCGTCGTCGGGCTCCAGGGCGAGGGTCACCGGCAGCACGCTGGTCTCCTGCAGGCCCTCCTCGTCGTCGTTGGTGCGCACGGTCCGCTCCCCCTCCACGGTGACGACGCGCACGTCGCGCACCAGCACGCGGACCTGCGCGGGCAGGCCCGGCACGTCCTCGAACACGGCGTAGATGTCGACCCGGTCGTTCGGGGCGACCCGGCCGGCGACGCCGGTGACGGAGTTGACGTTGATGGCGATCTCGCGCTCGGTCGGGCTGAGGTCGGAGGTGGGGATGAGCATGTCGGCCGTCACGACCGTCTCGGCCTCGAGCCGGAACGGGGCCCGGCGGCCCTCGATGTCGCCGAGCTCGAGCTGCGAGGACGGCGAGGTCCACCGGGCGGGCACCTCGACCGGCTCGACGTTGTCCTCGGTGAAGGGCTGGTAGGCCTCGATCGGCCCGACCGCCCGGTACACCGTGGTCAGCGGGCCGACCTGGCTGCTGACCTCGCGGACGTAGTTGGTGACGATCGCGAAGACGCCGACGGCGACGACGACGCTGAGCACCATGAGCACGACGCCGCGGCGCTGCCTGGGGTTCACGTTCCTGCCTCCTGGAGGGTGACGACGGCGGAGCAGAAGCGGCAGGTGCCGCCCGGCGCCGCGTGGCCGCAGACGTCGCACGCCGGGCCGGTGGGGGCGGTGGGGACGTCGGCGCCCCACGGGAGCAGGGCGGCCTGCCACGTGGGCGCCCGGCCGTACAGGTGGGCCCAGCGGCCCGGGAGGTCGACCGTGCGGACGGCGGTGGGCCGGGCCTGCGCGACCAGCGCGGCGAGCGCGGGGTCGTCGGAGCCGGTGACGACCATCTCCGCGGTGCCCGGCCGGAGCCCGACCAGCGCCGCCTCGGGGCGCTGCACCGGCAGGACGACGGCGTCCGGGTGGGTGCGGACCAGGAACTGCGAGCCGGGGAAGAGGCTGCGGGCGTGCTGGCGCAGCGTCGGGTTCGGCCGGCCCAGCCGCGTGACGTCGGTGAGCAGGATGACGGTCCACGTCTGCTGCAGCAGCTGCTCCAGCAGCGCCGCGCCCCGGCCCGCGTCGTCGGTGGCCGCCAGCGCGGTCGCTGTCGCCGCCACCGCGCCCACCGGCGCGCACGGGCTGACGAGCACCGTGACCGGGTGCTCGGGGTGCCGTCCGACGAGCACCGTCGCCGCCGTCCGGGCGGCGGTCGCGTCCTGCGGGGCGGCCACCACGACGGTGGCGGTCGCCTGCAGGTCGACCCGGTCCACGAGCGACATCACGTCGCCGACCGGCACGACCTCGACACCGGCGGGGGACGCGTCAGGGGTGGGCTCCGACGTCGCGAGGACGCCCTGCCAGTACGCCACTGTCCCCCCAGCTGCACGTGTGAGCGGCACCACTGGGGGCGCGCGGACGTCGTCCGTGCGTCCTCGTGGGCCGGCGTACCGTACCAACCTGTGAGAACGCCACGGGGGTCCGACGGCGACCTGGTCATCCGGACGGCCCACGGCCGCGAGGTGACGACCGAGCTCGCCGGGACCTACCTGCGCCGCCTGCGCGGGATGCTCGGGCGCCGGCACCTGCCGGACGCGCTGCTGCTGCGGCCGGGCAACAGCGTCCACGGGATGGGCATGCTCGTGGCTCTCGACGTCGCCCAGCTCGTGCCGGGCCCGGACGACGGCTCGTACCGGGTCCTGCGGACGTGCCTGCTCCGCCCGGCCGGCCTGGTCGGCGCCCGCCGTGGCGTGGTCGCGGTGCTCGAGGCCCCGCGCGGCAGCTTCGGCCGCTGGGGTCTGGCGGCCGGGGACGTCCTGCACGTCGACCAGGCCGCCGCTCGCTGACCAGGGCCCACGCCCGCAGGGGCTGGGCCCGGGCGTGGGCCCTGGGGCCCTGGGTGCACGGCGCGGTGCACGGCAGGATCCCCGCGTGACCGCACCGAGCCCCGCCGGGACCCGCCGCCCCGCCCCCGCGCCCGTCGCGCTGCGCCGGCTCCGCGGCGACGCCGGGGTCGGGTCGCTGGAGTACATCGGGATGGTCACGGTCCTGGCGGTCGTCGTCGCGGCCTTCGCGGTCGTGCCGGCCTCGTTCCCGTTCCGCACGGCCGTCGCCCAGGCGCTGTGCTCGATGTTCCAGGGCGACTGCTCCGCCGTCGTGCCGCCCCCGCCGCCGCAGTGCGAGGTCTCCGCCGCCGGGCGCGAGATCGGGGCCAGCGTGACGGCCTTCAGCATCAAGGTCGGCCGCAAGGACTCCTACGAGATCGTCCAGTTCGGCGACGGCAAGGCCCGCGTGACGACCGGCGACGTGCTCGAGCTCGGGGCCTCGGCGTCCGTCGGCGGCGGGAGCAGCCTCTCGATCGGCGACGACGGCGCCATCGGGGGCGGGGCCAAGGGGTCGGCGTCGGTCACGGCCTCGGGCGGGGTCAAGCTGCTCTACGACTTCGAGGACGGCGACGAGGCCGCCGACTGGGTCGAGGACAACCGCAACATCTTCGCCCAGTCGCTGAACTTCGCCGGCGGGCCGCTGGCCGACGGCGGCGAGCAGCTGTGGAACCACCTCGACGACGACCGGCCGGACCCGTCCGCGATCGCCTTCCAGGTCGGCGCGGCCCTGCGCCTGGGCGGCGAGGCCGGCATCGGCGGCACCGCGAACGTCTCCGGCAGCGGGTCGGCCAGCGTCACCGGCGTCATGCAGCTCAACCGCGACGGCACCTCGTCGTTCACCACGACGGCGGCGTCGTCGGCGCAGGGCGAGCTGCTCCTCGCGATGGCCTCCGGCGAGCTCGCGGGCAACGCGTCGGCGGGCTACAGCGTGACCTTCGACGCGTCCGGCCGGCCCACCTCGCTCAAGCTGTCCACGGTGACGGGCTACCGGAGCGCGATCGGGATGAACACCCTGGGCCTGGAGACCGGCGGTCGGACGATCACCGACGTCGGCTGGGACTTCGACATCGGGGAGTGGGGCGGGGAGACCCGGACGACCACGACCCTCGACCTCACCGACCCCGCCAACCGCGCGGCCTTCGACGAGGTGTTCCTGCTCGCCGGGCCCGTGGCGGCGATGGACCCGCGGGCCACCTTCGACGGCTCGGTGGACGCGCTCGCCGACCGGGTCGCGGCCTCCGGCGTGGCGGTGACCGCCGCGTACGCTGTCGACACCAGCGAGGTGGGGTTCGACGTCGACGCGGGTGCCGGGGTGAAGTTCGGGCTCGAGCTGGGCTCGGACTCCTTCGAGCGGCGGCTCCTGGACGCCCACGTCCGCGACGGCGCGAGCGGGGCAGGCTGGCAGCCGCTGAGCACGTGCTGAGCCCCGTCCACCAGGACCGTGCACCGGACGCCAGGAGAGGACCCACCCGATGATGCGAGCCGCCGTCACGGCGTCCCTGGTCGTGGCCGCCCTCACCCTCACGGCGTGCAGCGGTGCCGACGGCGGTGAGGCGACGGGGCCCGTGAGCGAGCCCGCGCCCGTCCGGACCGACGCCTCCTCGACGCTGCCGCCGCGGGGGCCGTCGGAGCCTGCCGGGGACCCCTCGCCCTCGTCGTCCTCCGCCGAGCCCGAGCCCGGCACCACCGTGGCCCCCGCGACCGAGGCCGTGCCGTCCGACCTCGACGTCGGCGCGCCCGAGGGGTGGCAGACCTGGCAGGTGGACCGGGTCGTGTTCGCCCTGCCGGGCGACCTGGTCCCCAGCGCCGACCGGAGCATCCCGTCGGCGTCCGTGTCGTTCTTCGCGCCCCTGCGGGACGGCGAGACCGTCTCCGGTGCGGCGTTCTTCGTCGAGACCGGCGCGGTCGGCCCGCTGCAGGTGCGCACCCAGCTGCTGGAGCAGGTGCGGACCTCCCAGACCGGTACCGAGCCCGTGCGCGGGCCCGAGGAGGTCGACGTCCCCGGGTCGGCCGGGGCGACCCGCATCGACTACGCCTACGACCTCACCGTGCCCGAGACCGGGCGCTCGGCGGCCAGCCTCCAGGTCGACGTCACCATCCAGATGCCCGACCCGGGACCGAACTACGGCGTGTTCCTCAACGCCCTCACCACCGAGGTGACGGAGGCGGACCTCACGGCGTTCGTCGCGTCCTTCCGGGTCCTCGACGCCGGGGGCGGGCTGCCCGGGTGATGCTCCCGCCGGCCCCGCCGGCCCCGCCGGAGGTCGCGGGCGCCGCGCCCCCGGCGTGGTTCCCCTGGGTGGGGCTCGCGGCCGGTGCGGTGCTCGGCCTGGTCGGTCTCGTCTGGCTGCTGCGGGTGCTGCCCCGGCTGCGCCGGGCGCGGTCGACGACCGGAACGGTCGTGGAGGTCGGCCGCCGGACCGCGAACCGCGGTCAGTTCCTCTGGCACCTGGTCGTCGACTACGCGGTGGTCGACGGCGCTGGCGCCGGGCAGGTCCGGCGGGGGGAATGGGTGGGTCAGTCCTCGCTCGACCACACCGCCTACGCCCCGGGGATGCGGCTGCCGGTCCGGTACGACCCGGTGTCCGGGGCCGTCGTCGACCTGCCCGGCGGCGGGCGGCCGCCGGCCTGGCTGGTCCCCGCGGTCCTGCTCGTCGTCGGTCCGCTGGTCGGCGGGCTGTTCTGGGTCATCACAGGCTAGGCCGGCCGGACCGTGCTGCTCAGCCGGTGTAGGGCGCGGGCGGCGGCGCGTGGCGCGCGAGGAGGGCACCGAGGCCCGCGACCAGACCGGCCAGCACGGCGCTGAGCAGCGGCCCGGCCAGCAGGGCGCCCGCGGGGGCGCCCACGAGCAGCAGCCCGACCACCCCGACGAGCGCCGGCACCGCGAGGTAGCCCGCCGTCGCGCCGAGCGCCACGCTCGGCACCGTGGTCGAGCGGCGCACGCCCTGCGCCCGCAGCGGCCGGCTGCCCAGCCACCCGGCCAGGGCCCAGGTGAGCACCGCGACGACGGAGGTGGCCACGGCCACGGCCCCCGGGCCGACCCGCTCGCCCGACGGTGGCGGGGCCAGCGCCAGGACGGCGGTGAGCAGGAGGTACGCCAGCACCACGACGAGCCCGGCGGTCGCCGCGGCACGCCCGTCCACCCTGCCCCCGCGGCCCACGGGAGCACGCTAGCGGCGCCGGCCGCGGAGGCGGCGCCGGCAGGCCCGGGAGCCCTGGCAGGGGACCGGGCCGTGGACGGGTCCCCGCCCGGGCG
>NZ_JBBEOI010000199.1 GCF_037860755.1 Aquipuribacter hungaricus
CGATCCGACTGGGGGCAGCCGGACCGGTCGTCTGCGCGGCCGTGCCGGCGCCGGTGCCGGCGCCGGTGGGCAGCGCCAGGTCGAGCACCTCGACGCGCTCCTCGGCGACGGGCTCCGGCTCGGGCAGCGCGGGCTGCTCGGCGAGCAGCCGGACCCCGTGCTCCCCGACGCCGAGGACGAGGACGCGGTCCCCGGCGTCGACGCTGACCACGCTGGTGTGGCGGCCGAGCGACGCCCGGGCCACGACGCGCAGCCGGGCGGCCTGCGGGGACCCCGCCGTGCCGGTGCGGGCGGCGACCACGCGGGTGAGGACCCACACGGTCCCCAGCACCGCGAGCAGGCCGCCGCCGGCGCGCAGCAGCATCTGGGCGGTCTCCATCAGCCGGCGTCGTCCGGCTCGACGATCTCGGTGATGCGCAGGGCGAAGTCCTCGTCGACGACGACGACCTCGCCGCGGGCGAAGAGCCGGCCGTTGACGAGCAGGTCGGCGGGGCTGCCGACGGGGCGGTCGAGCTCGACCACGGAGCCGGCGGCGAGCTCGAGCAGCTCCTGGACGGTCATCCGGGTGCGGCCGATCTCGGCGGTGACCTCCATGTGGACGCCGCGGAGCATGCCCATGCCGCGGGCGATGTCGCCGGCGCTCACGCCGCGCCCGCCGGCGGGCGGGGTGACGGTGGTGCCGCTGCCCGTGCCGCCGTCGGCGGGGCTGCGCCGGGGTGTGGGGACCTCGGCCGGCGGGGCGGGCGCGTCGGCGACGACGACGACCACGTGGACGGCGTCGGCCGGGTCGTCGCCGAGGCGGGCCAGGTGCGCCCGCTCCCCCGCCTCGCGCAGCGTCTGCAGCAGCGTGGGGGCGGACACGGTGTCCAGGGCGGACAGCACGCACGGGCCGAGGGCGGTCGACGCGGCCTCCAGGGCCGGGCGGCAGCACTCGGGGTCGACGGTCTCGCCGCCGGACAGGGCGAGCAGGTCGCCGGCGGACAGGACGACCGCGACGGTGCCGTCGACCGCGCCGGAGAACCGGGCGGTGACCGCGACGTGGCTGTCCAGGCCGTCCAGCTCGGACAGCGGGGCCGTGACCGGGGCGACCGGGCCGCCCAGGGGCAGCACCGCCGCCGCCGCGGAGGCTGCGGCGAGGGCCGGGGCAGTGGTGCTGTCGGTCGTGCGGGCGGTCGGGGAGCTGGTCACGAGCGGTCCTTCCGGGGGTCGACGATCAGGCAGGCGAGCTTGTTGCGGCGGTTGGCCGGCACGGCGCGGGCAAAGGCGCGGTCGCCCGCCACCATGAGCAGCGGGGTGTCGGAGGCGTGGCCGAGGCGGACGACGTCGCCCACGGCGAGGGCGAGCACGTCGTCGCTGCTCATCGTGATGCCGCGCATCCGGGCGCCGACGGTCATGGGGACCTCGGACAGGCCCTGCTCGGCGGCGGGGTTGGTGCGCACGACCGTGCGCTCGTCGACCCCGTCCGGGTTGAGCATCGGCTGCAGCGCGGCGTAGGGGACGGCCAGGGTGGCGCCGCCGGTGACGTCGCCGACGGTGAGGACGAAGTCGATGACGACGAGCGCCTCGGCGGGGCCGACCACCTGCGCGAACTGCGGGTTGGTCTCCAGGCCGGTGATCTCCGGCGTGAGCGCGCCCAGCGGCGCGAAGGCGTAGGGCAGCTCGGCGACCACGCGGTCCAGCAGGCTGCGCAGCAGCGCGGTCTCCAGCTGGGTGGCCGGCCGGGCGGGCTGGTCGGCCTCGCCGCGCCCGCCGAGCAGGCGGTCGACGGCGGCCATGGCCAGCTCGTGCTCGACGTGGAGCACGAAGTCCGACAGCTCCTCGGAGCCGACGACGACGAGCAGGGAGGGGGCGGGCAGCGAGGCGACGTACTTGCCGTACGTCGTCTGCGTCACCGAGCCGGGCTCGACCTGCCCGTCGCGGAGCATGGTGGAGAACTGCGTCGCCCACTGGCGGGCGAAGGTCTCGGCGACGACCTGCAGCGCGCGGGCGTGCTCGCGGCTGAGCTTGGTCGGTCGCCGGAAGTCATAGGGCTCGAGCTCCGCCGCGGGGGTGGCCCCGCGGCGGCGGGCCGCTGTCCTGGTCGGGCTGTCTGTCGGCACGGAGGAGTCATCGGCCGAACGGGTGGAACCTTGAGCGCCCGTCTCCGGCCCGCGCGTGTCGCGGGCCGGGGACCGGGATCACTGCATGACGAAGGACGTGAAGTAGATGTCGTAGACGTGGTCGTGGTAGGCGTGCTTGATCTCCTCGACGAGCTCGGCCTTGACGGCGTCGCGCTGCTCGACAGACGCCAGCTCGGCCATCGGCTTGCCCGACAGCTTGTGGATGAGGATGTCCAGCGCCTGGCTGCCGTCGGTCTCGGCGTGCTCGCCGCCGCCCTCGGCGACCGCCTCCTGCAGGGCGATGCCGACCTGCAGGTAGCGCCCGTCGGCGAGGTTGATGGTGATGGGCTCCAGGGGGACGACGAGGCCCGGCTCGTACTCGACCTCAGCGGCCGCCTCCTCGGCCGCGGCCTCCTCGCCACCGCCGCCCATGAACATGAAGTACGCGCCGGCGCCGGCCGCGAGGAGCGCGACGAGCAGCACCACCGCGCCGATGATCTTCTTCTTCTTCCCGCCCTTCGCGGGCGCGTCCTCGTCGGCCCCGCCGACGGGGTCGCCCTTGCGCTGTCCGGGCACGGGGGGCTTGCCGGTCAGGGCGCGGTCGGTGACAGCCATCTCAGGCCTCCAGGTGTGCGGTGGTGCGACGGGTGGGGGGGTGGGTGGGGCCGAAGGTGCGCCCGGTCACGGGGGTCACGACGCTCACGAGCGCGTGGCGTCGAGGGTGGGCAGGAGCGCGCGGACCTCGGGCGAGGCGTTCGAGCGCAGGAGCAGGTCGACACGCCGGTTGGTGGTCAGCGAGGCCGGGTCCGCGATCGGCACCAGGGGGCGGGCGTCGCCGTAGCCGGTGGCGTCGACGGTGCTCGCGGGGAGCCCCTCGACCTCCACCAGGCGGCGGGCGACCGCGGCGGCGCGCGCTGCGGAGAGCTCCCAGTTGGACGGGTAGATCGAGCCGGCCCCGACGGGCAGGTGGTTGGCGTGGCCCTCGGCGCTCACCGGGCTGCCGGCACCCAGCAGGACGGGGCCGAGGGTGTCGATGACCCGCTCCCCCGTCGGCTGGATGGTGGCGCTGCCGTTGGCGAAGAACACGTCGTCGGCGAACAGGACGACGACCAGCCCCTCCTCGGTGACGCGGAACCCGGCGCGGTCCTGCAGGCCGACCGCGGCGAGCGCGGCCTGCGCCTGGGCCTCGACGTCGTCGAGGCGGGCGAGCTCGGCCTGCGCGGCGGCCAGGTCGGACGCGGCCTTCTCGGCCTCCTCCTGCGCCGGCACCTCGCCGGTGCTGTCGCCGCCGGGCGGGCCGACGGGCGGGATCTCCACGCTGATCGGGTCGATCATCGGCCCGGCGCCGGACAGCGGGCTGATCGCCCCGTCCATGGCGACGAACCGGGGCGCCCCGAAGCCTGCGGACAGGCCGGCGCTGAGCTCGGCGAACTTCTTCTGGTCGACGTTGCTGATGGCGAACATGACGACGAACAGCACCATGAGCAGCGTGATCATGTCCGCGTAGGAGATCAGCCAGCGCTCGTGGTTCTCGTGCTCCTCCTCGTGCCCGCCGCCGCGACGGCCCTTGTGCCCGGACACGTCACGCCGCCTTGGCCTTGTCGGCCTTGTCGGCCTTGGCGCTGCCCGGGGGCAGCAGGCTGCCGAGCTTGCGGGCGACGATGCGGGGGCTGGCGCCGGACTGGATCGCCAGCACGCCCTCGACGACGACCTCCATGCTCGCGGTCTCCAGCTCGGACAGGCGCTTGAGGCGCGCGGCGACCGGCAGGAAGATGACGTTGGCGCTCATGACGCCCCACAGCGTCGCCAGGAACGCCGCCGCGATGAGGTGGCCGAGCTTCTCCGGCTCCGACAGCTGCTCCAGCACGTGGACCAGGCCGAGCACGGTGCCGACGATGCCGAGCGTCGGGGCGTAGGCCCCCATGTCGGCGTAGAACTTGGCGCCGACCTTGTCGAAGGCGCGCTTGGCCTCGATCTTGCCGAACAGCACGTCCTGGAGGTCCTCCGGGTCGGTGCCGTCGATGGCCAGCTCGAGCGCCTCCTTGAGGAAGGGGTCGTCGATCTGCGAGGCGGCGTCCTCCAGGCCCAGCAGACCCTCGCGCCGGGCCTGCTCGGCGAGCGCGACGACGGTCTCCACGGAGGCGCCGGGCTTGGCGGCCTTGCCGGACAGGGCCTTGACCAGGTCCTTGCCGAAGCGGGCGGCGTCGCCCATGGTGTTGCCGGCCATGCCGACCGCGACGCTGCCGCCGAGCACGAGCAGCATGGGCGGCAGCAGGAACATGGCCATCGGGTTGCCACCCTCGAGGGTGGTCGAGACGAAGATCGCGGCGAAGCCGGCGACGATGCCGATCAGGGTGAGCGGGTCCATCACGCCCTCCTGGCGCGCAGCTGCACGACCGAGGCGCCCGTCGGGCGGCGGTCGTGGCTGCTGTCGTGGCTGCTGTGGCTGTCGTCGTCCTGGCCGTCGTGGCCGTCGTCGTGGCCGTCGTGGTCGCTGTCGTCGTCGCTGTCGTCGTCGGGGACGGGACGGACGTGGGCCGTCGTGGCGGGCGCCCCGAGGGCGGCCTCGCCGAGCAGGCCGGCCTGGGCGACGACCCTGGCGCGGTAGCCGACAACCAGGTCGACGAGCTGCTCGAGGCTCTCCACCACGAGGTAGCGGCTGCCGTCGATGAGGGTCAGCACGGTGTCCGGCGTCTCCTCGGCCCGGTGGATCAGGTCCGGGTTGAGGGAGAAGACGCTCCCGTTGAGCCTCGTCAGTCGTATCACGTCAGGTCCGTCCGTGGAGGGGGTGGCCGCGCCGTCCGTGGCGCGTCGGTCCGTGGTGCGCGCCGTGCGCGCGGTGCTGGTGGTGCTCGTGCTGGTGCTCGTGCTCGTGCTGGTGGTGCGGGTGAGGGATCGGCGGCACCGCCGGACGGATGAGGTCCTGGGGGTACCTGCACCCGGACGGGTGAGCGGGCCGCGCGCGGGCGGCCCGCCCCCCGGGCAGGTCGGGTGGGACCTGGGTCAGCGCTTCATGTTGACGAGGTCCTGGAGGATCTCGTCGGAGGCCGTGATGACGCGGCTGTTCGCCTGGAAGCCGCGCTGGGCGATGATGAGGTTGGTGAACTCCTGCGCCAGGTCGACGTTGCTCATCTCGAGCATGCCGCCGGACAGGGTGCCGCGGCCGTCGCCGGGGACGCCGACCTGCGGCTCGCCGGTGTTGACGCTGGGCCGGTACATCGACCCGCCCGCCTTCTCCAGGCCGGCCGGGTTGGCGAACGTCGCCATGGCCAGCTGGCCGAGGACCTCGCGGCGGCCGTTGGAGAACACGCCGACGAGCCCGCCGTCGGGGCCGACGCCGAAGCTGGACAGCGTGCCGACGGCGTAGCCGTCCTGCTTGAGGGCTGCCGCGGTGTTGGTCTTGGCGTAGCCGGTCATCCCGGTCATGTCGATGGTGATCCCGCCCAGGGCGAGCGTCGCCGGGGTCGGCGTGGAGCCGTCGGCGGCGAAGGTCAGGGTGCCGGCGGCGGTGGTGCCGCCGTCGACGGCGGTGACCGACCACTGGGTGGGGCTCAGGCGGGTGTACTGGACGGTGACCTTGCGGGCCGCGCCCTGGGCGTCGAAGACGTCGATGGCGGTGGTGACGGGCTGGGTGCTCGCGGAGTCCGCGGGCAGGTTGCCGCCCATGGTCACGCTCGTCGTGCCGGCCGGGGGCAGCAGCACGCCGATCGGCAGGGTCAGCGGGCCGAGGGGGCCGTTGGTGTCGACGACGCCGTCGGTGGCGCCCCAGCCCTGGACCTGCGAGCCGTCCGCGGTGACCAGGCGGCCGCCGGCGTCGAAGCTGAAGGAGCCGGCTCGGGTGTAGAGCTGCTCGTTGCCGTTGTCGACGACGAAGAAGCCGTCGCCGGAGATCATGAGGTCGGTGCTGCGGCCCGTGGTCTGCGCCGCGCCCTGCCCGAAGTTCGTCGTGATGCCCGCGACCCGGGTGCCGAGGCCGACCTGCGCCGGGTTGGTGCCGCCCTGGTCGGGGGTGGGGGACGCCGCGCCCTGGAGCAGCTGGCTCAGGGTGTCCTGGAACAGGGTCTGGCTGGACTTGAAGCCCGCGGTGTTGACGTTGGCGATGTTGTTGCCGGTGACGTCCATCATCGTCTGGTGCGAGCGGAGCCCGCTGATGGAGGAGAACATGGAACGGAGCACGGTGACCTCCTGAGGTCGTGGGCGGTGCGGGGACGGTCGGTCGGGCGGGTCAGGTCCGGTGGATCAGGTCCGGTGGACCTCAGGCCGTCCCGGCGGGCGGCGTGGTGGCAGGCGGGTCGGCGGGCGGGGTGGTCGGCTGGGCCGGCGGCGCGGCCGGCGGTGCGGTCTGGGCCGCGGGCGGGGCGGTCGCCTG
>NZ_JBBEOI010000200.1 GCF_037860755.1 Aquipuribacter hungaricus
GTGCGCCTCCTGCGGGCGGGGGCCCCCGCGGCCGGTGGTGCGGCGGGCCGCGGGGCCGCCCGCCGCCGGGGGTGGGGCGCCCGGCCCGGCCGTCCGGGCCCGTCCGCCGCGGCAGCCGCCGGCGGGTAGCCGCGCAGCCGCCGGCGGGTAGCCGCGGGGGCGGCGTGGGTAGCATCAGGACCGATGTCCGACCGGCTGAGCGCTCTGGACGCCTCCTTCCTGTACGCGGAGGAGCAGGGGGTCCCGCAGCACGTCGGGACCGTCATGGTCTTCGAGGGGCCGGTCGACTACCCGCGCCTGCAGCGGCACCTGGCCGGGCGCATCGCCTTCGTCCCCCGCTACCGCAAGCGGGTCCGCGAGGTGCCGGGCCGGCTGGCCAACCCGGTCTGGGCCGACGACCCCCGCTTCGAGCTGGGGTTCCACGTCCGGCGCCTGGCCCTGCCCCGCCCGGGCAGCACCGACCAGCTGCGCGAGCTGGTGGCCCGCATCCACCCGCGCGAGCTCGACCGCAGCCGGCCGCTGTGGGAGCTCTACGTCGTCGAGGGGCTCGAGGACGACCGCTTCGCCGTCATCACCAAGGCCCACCAGGCGCTGGTCGACGGCATCGACGGGCTCGACCTGGCACAGGTGGTGCTCGACACCAGCCCCGACGTCAGCGACGCGCCCCCGGACGCGTGGCGGCCCAGCCCCGACCCGACCGCGCTCGACCTGGTCAGCGGCGCGGTGCTCGAGGCGGCCCAGCGTCCGGCCGAGGCCGTGCACACCGTCCGCCGCCGGGTGGGCGACGTGCAGCAGGCCGCCGGGCGCGTGGCCGGCTCGCTCGGTCGCCTGGCCGTGGCGCGCCGCGCGCCGGACAGCCCGCTGGACGTCGAGCTGTCGCGGCAGCGGCTCTTCGCCGTCGCGTCGCACACGCTCGCGGACTTCCAGGCGGTGGCCCGTCGCCACGGCGGCGCCAGCACCGACCGGGCCCCGGCCGTCCGGCCGAGCGTCAACGACGTCGTGCTCGCCGTCCTCGCCGGGGCCCTGCGCACCTGGCTGCAGGCGCGCGGCGTCGGGGTGAGCGCGACCACGCGGGTGCGGGCGCTGGTGCCGGTCAGCGTGCGCGCCGACGACCCCGACGACGGCGCCGTGGACGTCGGAGGGCCCGCCCGCCCGGGCACGTCCTTCCGGACCTCCGTCGACGGCCAGCTCGTCGACCTGCCGGTGGGGGAGCCGAACCCCGTCATGCGGCTGTTCCAGGTGGCGTACCAGATGAGCCCGCACCGCGAGGGCGGGCGGGCGGTGTCGGCGCGCGACCTCGCCGAGCTCGCGGGCTTCGCGCCGCCCACGCTGCACAGCCTCGGCGTCCGGGTGGCCGGCGGGCTGTCGCGGCGCTGGTTCAACCTGCTCGTCACCAACGTCCCCGGCCCGCAGCAGCCGGTGTACTGCGCGGGGGCGCGGCTCGCCGAGACCTACCCGGTCATCCCGCTGTCGCAGGGGCACGCGCTCGCCGTCGGGGTGACCTCCTACGACGGCCGCGTGTTCGTGGGCTTCACCGCCGACCGGGACGCCCTGCCGGACGTCGCGGACCTGCCGGTGTACCTGGCGGAGGCGCTCGCCGAGCTCGGGCAGGCGGACCGGTGAGCACGCCCGCGGGCCACCGCTGGGGCCTGGTGCTCGGGGGCGGCGGCGTCCTCGGCGGGGCCTGGATGGCGGGAGCGCTGTCGGCGTACGAGGAGGTGTCGGGACGGGACTGCCGCGACGCGGACGTGCTCGTCGGCACCTCCGCGGGGGCGTTCGCCGCCGCCATCCTCGGCAGCGGTGCGAGCGTCGCCGACTGGCGCGCGCACCAGGAGGGCCGACCCGTGACCGAGGGGCCGATGGCCGGGCTCGCGTGGGACTACGAGGTGGACTCCGGCGGCGCGACGCCCCCGCCGCCCGGACGGCGGCCGGGCTCCCCGCGGCTGGTCGCGGGCAACGTGCACCGGCTGCGGCAGCTCCCGCCGACCGCGCTGCTGTCGGCGTTCGTGCCCGAGGGCCGGGGGTCGCTCGCGCGCATCGGGGAGACCGTCGCCGGGCTCGGCGCGGGGGACGGCTGGGTGGCCCGCAGCGGGGTGCGGGTCGTGGCGCTGGACTACGACACCGGCCGCCGGACGGTCTTCGCCGGCCCGACCGACGAGCCCGGGGCCGACCGGGTCCGCACCCGGACGAGCGCCGAGGCCAGCCTCGCCGAGGCGGTCATGGCCTCGTGCGCGATCCCCGGCTGGTACGCGCCGGTCAGCATCGCCTCCCACCGGTACGTCGACGGCGGGGCGTGGTCGAGCACCAACGTCGACGTCCTCGTCGGCGACGGGCTCGACGAGGTGCTCGTCGTGGCGCCCATGGTCTCCTTCGCCCCCGACCGGCCCCGCACCTTCGCCCAGATCGTCGACCGGCAGTGGCGGGCCGCCGTCACCTCCCGCTGCCTGCGCGAGGTCGCCGCCCTGCACGCGGCGGGGACGGCGGTCACCGTGCTCGGCCCCGGCCCGGAGGACCTGGCGGCCATGGGCACCAACGTCATGGCGCCGGAGCGCCGGACGGACGTGCTGCGGACCTCGCTGCGCACGAGCCGCGAGGCGCTGCTGGACCCCGAGACCATCCTCGCCGGGGACACCCGGTCCACGACCGACCACGGCACCGCAGGAGCGCACCGATGAGGGTCTACGTCCCCACCACCCCCGCCCGCGTCGCGGCCCTGCGCGAGCACGGCCTGCCCGAGGGCACCGAGGCGTACGCGGCCACGCCGGCGCTCGCCGAGGCGCTGGGCATGCCCGCCCCGGGCTCGGAGGACGCCGACGACGACCTCGCCGAGGTCGCGGTCGCGACCGCCGCCGAGGCGTCCCTGCTGCTGCTCGCCGAGGACGCGGCCGCCGGGAGCGGGGGAGGCGCCGAGGACCACACTGGGGAGCAGGGGAGCCCTGGTGACGCCGGTTCCACGGGCACCGGTGTCGCCCCGCCCGGCCCTCGCCGCGTCGTGCTGGCCGCCGAGGCCCCCGCCCGCCCGCTGGGCGGCGACGCCCACCCGGCGACGGTGGTCCTCACCGCGCCGCTGCCGTTCGCCGCCGTGGACACGGTGCTCGCCGACGACGGCACCGTGCCGGACCGGCTGGCCCGGGCGGTCGCGGCCGTCGACGAGGACCAGGAGCGCGGCGTGCGGATGCTGGAGAACACCGCCCTGGGGTGGTTCGCCCCCAGCGAGCTCGACTGACCCGACGGGCGACCGGCCGCATGTCGGCCACGGGTCCGGCGACGGGCCCGGCACTACGCTCGACAGGTGCCCGCGCAGCCCGGTCGTGACCGCCCCACGAGCCCGCCCGCGCAGGCCGCCGAGCACGCCCCCGAGGCCCCCGACCTCCACGACGAGCTCTTCGGGCTGCGGCTCGAGCGCTGGCTGCCCGACTGCGCCGCCGGGCTCGACGAGGTCTACGGCGAGCAGGCGGGGCCGCTGCTCGAGCGGGTCGTCACGGTCCTGCGCGGGGCGCACGCCGCCCGCCGGCCGGCCCTCCGCCTGCTCGACCAGCGCCGGCTGCTGCGCCCGGACTGGTTCCAGGGCCCGGAGATGCTCGGCTACGCCGCCTACACCGAGCGGTTCGCCGGCGACCTGCGCACCGTCGCCGGCGAAGAGGTGCTCGGCTACCTCGGCGAGCTCGGCGTGACCTACCTGCACCTGCTGCCCCTGCTCACCCCGCGCCCCGGCGACAGCGACGGCGGCTACGCGGTCATGGACTACCGCTCGGTGCGGCCGGACCTGGGGACGAACGACGACCTGGCCGCCCTGGCCGACGCCCTGCACGCCCGCGGGACCAGCCTGTGCGTCGACCTCGTGCTCAACCACGTCGCCCGGGAGCACGAGTGGGCCGTCCGCGCCCGGGCGGGGGAGCAGCGGTACCGCGCCTTCTTCCGCACCTTCCCCGACCGCACCTGGCCCGACGCGTACGAGCAGACCCTGCCCGAGGTGTTCCCCGACTTCGCGCCCGGCAGCTTCACCTTCGACGACGAGCTCGACGCCTGGGTGTGGACGACCTTCAACTCCTGGCAGTGGGACGTCGACTGGTCCAACCCGGACGTCTTCGTCGCCTACCTGGAGGTGGTGTGCCACCTGGCCAACCTCGGGGTCGACGTGCTGCGCCTGGACGCGATCGCGTTCCTGTGGAAGCGGCTGGGCACGGCCTGCCAGAACGAGCCCGAGGTGCACGCCATCACCCGCGCGCTGCGCGCGGCGCTGCGGGTCGTGGCCCCCGGCGTCCTGCTCAAGGCGGAGGCCATCGTCGGCCCGCGCGACCTCGTGCCCTACCTGGGCACGGGCCGGCACCACGGCAAGGTGAGCGACCTGGCCTACCACAACAGCCTCATGGTGCAGGTGTGGTCGATGCTCGCCAGCCGCGACGTCCGCCTCGCCGTCCACGCGCTGCGGCAGTTCGACCCGGTGCCGCCGACGACGTCGTGGATCACGTACCTGCGCTGCCACGACGACATCGGCTGGGCGGTCGACGACGGTGACGCCGCGGCGGTCGGCCTGGACGGCGGCGCCCACCGGGCGTTCCTGTCCGACTGGTACACCGGGTCGTTCCCGGGCTCGTCGGCGCGGGGCCTGGTGTTCCAGCACAACGAGGACACCGGGGACCGCCGCGTGTCCGGCACCGCGGCGACGCTCGCCGGCCTCGACGCCGCGCTGGTGCTGCCCGCCGGGCCGGAGCGGGACGCGGCCCTGCAGCGGGTGGTCGACCGGGTCCTGCTCGCCCACGCCGTGGTCATGGGGTTCGGGGGCCTGCCGGTGCTGTGGTCGGGCGACGAGCTGGCCCTGCGCGACGACCTGGGCTGGGCCGACGAGCCCGGCCACGAGGGCGACAACCGGTGGGCGCACCGCCCCCGCCTGCCGTGGCGCACGGACGCCCTCGGCCAGGACGCGGCCGCCCGCCACGACCCCTCGACCGTCGCCGGGCGGGTGTTCCAGGGCCTGGTCCGGCTGGCCGCCGCCCGCCGCGGCACCGTCCAGCTCCACGCCGCGTACCCGACCGAGGTGCTCGACCCGCCGGACCCGGGGGTGCTGGCCCTGCTCCGCCGCCACCCCGAGGGGCCGATGCTCGGGCTGTACAACGTCACCGAGCACCCGGTGGAGGTCACCGGGTGGCTGCTCGGGCTGCACGGCCTGCACCACGCCGTCGACCGCCTGGGCGGCGTGCCGGTGCGGACGGACGACGCCGGCAGCGTCGTCCTGGAGCCCTACGGGGTGCGCTGGCTCGTCGCTGCCTGAGACTCCCGCTCGAGCCGCTCGGCGGCGACGGCGACGTTGGCCTGCATCCCGCCGAACACGAAGGCGTGGAACGGGGCCACCGCCCACCAGTACGCGTGCCCGGCCAGGCCGCGCGGGTGGAACAGGGCGCGCTGCCGGAACAGGGTGCGCCCGACCGGGTCCTGCTCGACGAGCAGCTCCAGCCACGCCAGCCCGGGGGCCTTCATCTCCGCGCGCAGGCGGAGCAGCCGCATCGGCTCGACCTCCTCGACGCGCCACCAGTCCAGGGCGTCGCCGACGTGGACCCGGGCCGGGTCGCGGCGTCCCCGGGTGAGCCCGGGCCCGCCGGAGAACCGGTCGAGCCAGCCGCGCACGGACCACGCCAGCGGCCACGAGTACCAGCCGTTCTCGCCGCCGATGCCCTGGATGACGGCCCACAGGTGCTCGGGGGACGCGCGCACCGGGGTGGCCCGCTCGTCGGCGTACAGCGAGCCGCCGGCCCAGTCGGGGTCGCTGGGCAGCGGGTCGCTGGGGGAGCCGGGGGTCCCCGCCGAGGACCAGCGCGTCGCGACGGTGGCCTCGCGGACCCGCTGCAGCGCGAGGGTCACGGCCTGGTCGAAGCCGAGCCGCCCGCCGGGAGGGTCGGGCACCCAGCGCTGGAGGTCCTGCTCGGCGCACACCGCGTCCACGACGAGGCCCTCGACGAGCGGGCGGGCGATGCCGTGCGGCACGGGCGTGACCAGGCCGACCCAGTGCGCGCTGAGCCGGGGCGCCCGCACGGCCAGCGGCAGGATGACCCGCCGGGGGAGCCCCGCCACGGCCGCGTAGCGCTGCATCATCTCGCGGTAGCTGAGCACGTCCGGGCCGCCGATGTCGAAGGAGCGGCTGACGTGGGCGGGCAGGGCCGCGGCGCCGACGAGGTAGCGGAGCACGTCGCGGACGGCGACCGGCTGCACCTGCTGGGTGAGCCAGCGCGGGGTGACCATGACCGGCAGCCGCTCGGTGAGGTAGCGGAGCATCTCGAACGACGCGGACCCGGACCCGATGACGACGCCGGCGCGCAGCACCGCCGTCGGGACCCCGGAGGCGAGCAGGACGTCGGCCACGTCGGCGACGTCGCCCGCCCCGGCGGCCGGCGCGGCCGAGGTGGGCCGCAGCCGGGCCAGGCAGACGACCCGGCCGACG
>NZ_JBBEOI010000201.1 GCF_037860755.1 Aquipuribacter hungaricus
GTGCCGACGGTCCGGGCGGGGGTCACCGGTCGGGCCGCGTGCCGCGCCGGGCGGCCCGCAGCGGCTCCAGCCCGTCGAGCCGGCGCTGGTCCTCGCCCTCGCGCTCCGCCCGGCGCACGCGGGCGCGCAGGACCTGCACGAGCAGGACGAAGAGCAGCAGGACCACCGAGGCCCCGGTCACCGCACCCAGGGCCGTGTCGACCCCGTCGTGGGTCACCACGAGGGCGGCCAGGGCCGGCACGACGGCGAGCAGCAGCAGGGCCAGCGGCAGGAGCCGTGAGTGGAGGGCACGCGTGGCAGGTGGGTCGTCGAGGGGCGTCATGCGTCAACCTTCCCTTGACGTCCGCGCGGCTGTCAAGGATGCATTGACGTCAGTCGTCCCGGCGGGCGCGCGACTCCACGGCCCGGGCCGCGAGCCCGGCGTCGTCGGGGTAGTCGACGGCCACGAGCGTGAGGCCGTGCGCCGCGGCCACGGTGACCCGGGGGTCCCGGCGCCGGGCCAGGAGCACCTCCAGCGGGAAACCCATGACGGCACGCCCGTCCCCGACCGGCAGCACCGCGCCGACCAGGGCGCGCACCATGGAGTGGCAGAACGCGTCGGCGGTGACCTGGGCCACCACCGTCCCGTCCGGCTCCCGGGACCAGACGTAGGACAGCAGCGTCCGTACCGTCGTCGCGCCCTCGCGGCGGCGGCAGAAGGCGGCGAAGTCCTGCAGGCCGAGCAGCTGCCGCGACGCGGCGGTCAGCAGGCCCGTGTCCAGGGGGCGGGGGTGGGCGAGCGTGTCGTGCCGGCGCAGGGGGTCCGGGCCCGCGGGGTCGTCGCAGACCCGGTAGCGGTAGTGCCGCCGCAGCGCCGAGAACCGGGCGTCGAAGCCGGGCGGCGCCGGCGCCATCGCCGTCAGCCGCACCTCCGGCGCCAGCAGGGAGCGCAGCCGGCGGGTGGCGCCCACGGTGCCGCCGGCGCGCGCCAACGACTCCTGGTCGACGTCGACGTGGACGCACTGGGCCGTGGCGTGGACACCGGCGTCGGTCCGCCCGGCCACCACGAGGCCGGAGCGGATGCGGGGCACGTCGGTGCGCAGGACCGTCGCCAGGGACTCCTCGAGCAGCCCCGCGACCGTCCGCTGGCCGGGCTGGACGGCCCAGCCGCGGAACCCCGCCCCGTCGTAGGCCAGGTCCAGGCGCAGACGCACGGACCCGCCGTCGCTGGCGACGGCGGGTCCGTGGTGGGGCTGGTGGGTCATCGGTGCAGGTGCAGGGTCAGGCCTTCTCGTCCGGGACCGACGTGTCGGGCTCGTCGATGACGTCCTCGGCGATCTCGGTCGCGACCTCCGCGTCGGCCTGGGCCTCGGCGACGTCGGGCACGGACTCCTCGCGGGCGTCCTCCGCGGCCTCCTCGGCCCCGGCGGCACCGTCGACGGCGCCCTCGACGTCACCCTCGGCTGCTGCCTCGACCGTGTCGTCCTTGGCCGCCTCAGCCTCGGCGGCCGGGGCGGACTGCGCGGACGAGCCGGCGGAGCGACGCGTGGCGGCCTCCGCCTCCTTCACCGTGGCGACCTTGGGGCTGAAGGGCTCCAGGACCAGCTCGATGACGGCCATCGGCGCGTTGTCGCCCTTGCGCGCGGCGATCTTGGTGATGCGCGTGTAGCCGCCCGGACGCTCCGCGACGAGCGGGGCGATCTCGGTGAACAGGAAGTGCACCACGCTCTTGTCCTTGATGACCGTCATCACCCGGCGGCGGGCGTGCAGGTCACCGCGCTTGGCGAACGTCACCATGCGCTCGGCGAGCGGGCGGACGCGGCGCGCCTTGGCCTCGGTGGTGGTGATGCGCCGGTGCTCGAAGAGCGACGTCGCGAGGTTGGCGAGCATGATCCGCTCGTGCGCCGGTCCCCCGCCGAGACGGGGTCCCTTGGTGGGCGTGGGCATGGAGTTCTCCTCGGTGTGGTCGGTGCCGGCGGGGGCCGGCGTCCGGTCGGGTGCGCCCGGTCAGGAAGACGGGCAGCGGGTGGTCAGAGCTGCTCGTCCTCGACGGCCGAGGTGTCGTCGGCGTCGTACGCCGTGGAGAACGGGTCCTCCGTGTCGGACTCGGCGTAGCTGGCCAGCGCCACCGCGGGGTCGAACCCGGGGGGGCTGTCCTTGAGCTGCAGGCCCAGGCCGGCGAGCTTGGCCTTGACCTCGTCGATGGACTTGGCACCGAAGTTGCGGATGTCGAGCAGGTCCGCCTCGCTGCGGCCGACGAGCTCGCCGACGGAGTGGATGCCCTCGCGCTTGAGGCAGTTGTACGAGCGGACGGTGAGGTCCAGCTCCTCGATCGGCAGCGCGAGGTCGGCCGCCAGGGCGGCGTCGTTCGGCGACGGGCCGATGTCGATGCCCTCGGCCTCGACGTTGAGCTCGCGCGCCAGGCCGAACAGCTCGGTGAGCGTGCGCCCGGCCGAGGCCATGGCGTCGCGCGGGCTGATCGAGCTCTTGGTCTCGACGTCGACGATGAGCCGGTCGAAGTCGGTGCGCTGCTCGACGCGGGTCGCCTCGACCTTGTAGGTCACGCGGCGGACCGGGGAGTAGATGGAGTCGACCGGGATGCGGCCGATCTCGGACTCGACGTTCTTGTTCTGGGCGGCGGAGACGTAGCCGCGACCGCGCTCGACGGTGAACTCCACCTCGAGCTTGCCCTTCTCGTTGAGCGTGGCGATGACCAGCTCGGGGTTGTGCACCTCGACGCCGGCGGGCGGGGCGATGTCCGCGGCGGTGACCAGGCCGGGGCCCTGCTTGCGCAGGTACATGACGACCGGCTCGTCGAACTCGCTGGAGACCACGAGCTCCTTGAGGTTCAGGATGATCTCGGTGACGTCCTCCTTGACACCGGTGACCGTCGAGAACTCGTGGAGCACGCCGTCGATGCGGATGCTCGTGACGGCCGCGCCAGGGATGGACGACAGCAGGGTGCGGCGGAGGCTGTTGCCGAGGGTGTAGCCGAAGCCGGGCTCGAGGGGCTCGATGACGAACCGCGAGCGGGCGTCGCCGACGACGTCCTCGGACAGGGTGGGGCGCTGTGCGATGAGCACGGGTGTTCTCCTTCTTCGGGGCGTCCGCTATATGACGCCCGGGTGACGTGCAGGGGCCGCACCCCGAGGGGTGCGGCCCCGTGGGCTCACTTGGAGTAGAGCTCGACGACCAGCTGCTCCTGGACGGCGGTGTCGATGACCTGGCGGGCCGGCAGGCCGTGGACCAGGATCATCATCCGGTCGGGGTTGACCTCGAGCCACGCGGGCACGGTGCGCTCCCCGACCTGGGCGCGGGCGACGACGAACGGCGTGGACTCCACGCTGCTGGCGCGCACCTCGATGATGTCGTTCTCGCTCACGCGGAACGACGGGATGTCGACCTTGTGGCCGTTGACGGTGAAGTGCCCGTGCTTGACCAGCTGGCGGCCCATGTCACGGCTGGCGGCGAAGCCGGCGCGGTACACGACGTTGTCCAGGCGGGACTCGAGCAGGCGGAGCAGGTTGTCGCCCGTCTTGCCCTGCTGGCCGGAGGCCTCTTCGAAGTAGTTGCGGAACTGCTTCTCGAGGACGCCGTAGATGCGGGCCATCTTCTGCTTCTCGCGCATCTGGAGCAGGTACTCGGACTCCTTGGTGCGCGCGCGGCCGTGCTCGCCCGGCGGATAGGGCCGGATCTCGATCGGGCACTTGGGCGTGTCGCACTTGGCGCCCTTGAGGTAGAGCTTGGTCTTCTCGCGGCGGCACCGCTTGCAGTCAGGGCCGGTGTAACGAGCCATGTGTGTGTCTTCTCCTCTTCAGGCTCTGGCGCTCAGACGCGGCGGCGCTTGGGCGGGCGGCAGCCGTTGTGCGGCTGCGGGGTGACGTCGGAGATCGCACCGATCTCAAGGCCGGCGGCGGTCAGGGACCGGATCGCCGTCTCGCGGCCGGAGCCCGGCCCCTTGACCAGGACGTCGACCTTCTTCATCCCGTGCTCCTGCGCACGGCGCGCGGCGGCCTCGGCGGCCATCTGCGCGGCGAAGGGCGTCGACTTGCGCGAGCCCTTGAAGCCGACCTGGCCCGAGGAGGCCCAGGCGATGACGTTCCCGCCCGGGTCGGTGATCGACACGATGGTGTTGTTGAAGGTGCTCTTGATGTGGGCGACGCCCGCGGCGATGTTCTTCCGCTCCTTGCGGCGCGGCTTGCGCGCGGCGGACGCGGCTCGGGTCTTGGGTGGCATGCGGCTGGTCTCTCCTGGTCAGACGGTCCGGTGAGCGGCGGAAGGAGCGGGGCTCACTTCTTGCCGACCTTCTTCTTGCCGGCGACGGTCCGCTTCGGACCCTTCCGGGTACGTGCGTTGGTCTTGGTGCGCTGGCCGCGGACGGGCAGGTGGCGGCGGTGGCGCAGGCCCTCGTAGGAGCCGATCTCCACCTTGCGCCGGATGTCGGCGGCCACCTCGCGGCGGAGGTCGCCCTCGACGCGGTACGTGGCCTCGATGTAGGTGCGGAGCGCGACGAGCTGGTCCTCGGTGAGGTCCTTCACGCGGACGTCGGGGCTGATGCCCGTCGCCGCGAGGGTCTCGTGGGACCGGGTCCGGCCGATGCCGAAGACGTAGGTGAGCGCGATCTCGACCCGCTTCTCGCGGGGGAGGTCGACACCGACGAGACGTGCCATGTCAGTTGCCTCTCAGTGCTCGAGGGTCTGGAGCGGCACCGTCCGCGGGGGCTCCCGTGGTCCCCGGCCCTCGACCGGGGGTGTCGTCCGCCGCCGGCGTGGCCGGGGGCTGACGGGTGACGCAAGGGTGGTGCGGTGGTGCAGGGGCGGTGATCAGCCCTGGCGCTGCTTGTGGCGCAGGTTGGTGCAGATCACCATGACCCGGCCGTGACGGCGGATCACCTTGCAGTTGTCGCAGATCTTCTTGACGCTGGGCTTGACCTTCATCGATGGACTCCCTGGCGGCTGTCCCTCTCGGGACGGGCCGTCACTTGTAGCGGTAGACGATGCGTCCGCGGGACAGGTCGTACGGGCTGAGCTCCACCACCACGCGGTCCTCGGGGAGGATCCGGATGTAGTGCTGCCGCATCTTCCCGGAGATGTGGGCCAGGACCTTGTGCCCGTTCTCCAGCTCGACGCGGAACATGGCGTTGGGGAGGGCTTCGACCACGCTGCCCTCGATCTCGATGACCCCGTCCTTCTTCGGCATGTGCCTCCGCTATCGCTACGTGCTCCTGGTGGGGAGCCTCATGGGTGTAGCCGCACCGGCGGTGCGACCGAGGCGACGTGTGACAGGTCCCGTCCACCCGGACCAGCCGCGGGGGGTGACGGGACAGAGCCGTGCGCCAACGGGCAAGCCTACGCCACGCGCGGGCGCTGGACGAAATCCGCCGGCAGCGGTCTACCAGCCCGAGCCGAAGCAGACGAACGGCGCCGGTGGCGAGCCGTCCGGGAGCCCTGCGAGCGCCTCGGCCAGGGCCCTCGCCGGGGCCAGGCCGGCGGCGAGGCCGCGGTGGTGGGCGGCGGCCACCTGCGCGCTCACGCCGTCCTCCACGCGGGCGACCCCGGCGACGACGCTGCCCACGCCGGCCTGCAGGAGCGCCGCCGTCATGCCCAGGCGCTCGTCCCCCGCCCGGGTCTCGGCGCAGCCCAGCTCGCAGGCGGACAGCACGACGTGGCTGGGGAGCCTCGGCAGGTCGTGGAGCTCGTGGCCGAACAGCGGCCCGTCGGCCATCCGCAGGTGGCTGAACAGCGGGCTCTGTGGCTCGTGCACCCCGTGCGCCGCGACGTGGAGGACGTCGGCGCGGGCGGCGGCCTCGCGCGCGGCCGCGGCGTCGGCCCGCCGGGTGAGGGTGGCCCCGCCCCAGGCCCGCGACACGGCGTCGAGCTCCGCGTCCCCGTGGTCCAGGCCCGGCCCGAGGACCGCCTCGACCCCGGCGCCTCGGGAGAACCACTCCCCCGGCCTGCCGCGCAGCCACGACGTGCCCGTCGCGCTCACCGTGACCGTGCGGCCCCGCAGCCCCTTGAGCATCCCCCACGGCACGAGCGACAGCACCGCGGTGGGCGCGACCAGCAGCGGGCGGGCGGGGTCGAGGCCCATGACGGGCGCGAGCAGCTGCGCCGACAGGCGGGCGAGCCCGGAGGCCAGCGAGCGCCGCGCCACGTCGGCGATGACGGCCGGGGTGCCGCGGACGGCGAGCAGGTCGAGGTCGGCGCGGACGGCCCGCGCGTCCTCCACCGCACGCACGACGGGTCCCAGCGTGGCTAGCCGGGGCCGCCCGTCGCCGAGCACGACCGCCAGCAGCGTCCCCCGGTGGGCGAGGACGGCGAGCATGGCCCCGCCGGCGCCGGCGAGCCCGTCGGCGAGGCGGGCCACCGGGACGGGCCGCACCCCGGCGTCACGGGCACCGCCCGCCCCCTCGCGCTGCCAGGCC
>NZ_JBBEOI010000202.1 GCF_037860755.1 Aquipuribacter hungaricus
GGTCCGCCGCGGACCCCGCCCCGCCGGCGGCCGCCCCCGGGACCCCGGTCCGCGACCGGGTCGTGCTCTGGGCCGACTCGTTCACCGACGGGTTCAGCCCGACCGTCGGCACCGCCGCGCGCCGCGTCCTCGAGGACGCGGGCTACGACGTCGTCCTCGCCGGGCCGGGCGCCTGCTGCGGGCTGACGTGGATCTCGACCGGCCAGCTCGACGCCGCCCGCGACCGGCTGCGCGGCACCCTGGACGTGCTGTCGCCGTACGTCGACGCCGGCCTGCAGGTCGTCGGCCTCGAGCCGTCGTGCACCGCGGCGCTGCGGGGCGACCTGCCCGAGCTGCTCGCCGACGACGAGCGTGCCGCCCGCGTGTCCGTGGCCGTCCGCACCCTGGCGGAGGTCCTCACCGAGCGCCGCGCCGACGGCTGGCGGGTGCCGGACCTCACCGGGGTCGACGTCCTCGCCCAGCCGCACTGCCACCAGCACGCCGAGATGGGCTTCCGCGCCGACCTCGACCTGCTCACCGGCGCCGGGGCGACCGTGCGCGCGCTCGCCGGCTGCTGCGGCCTGGCCGGCAACTTCGGCATGGAGGCCGGGCACTACGAGGTCTCGGTGGCCGTGGCCGAGCGGGCCCTGCTGCCGGCGCTGCGCGAGGCCCGGCCGGGCACCGTCCTGCTCGCCGACGGCTTCAGCTGCCGCACGCAGGCCGACGACCTGGCCGGCGTGCAGGGCCAGCACCTGGCCGAGCTGCTCGCCTCCCGCCTGGCCTGACCGGACGAGCCCCGGACCAGCCCCGGACGGCATCGGCGCCGCCGCCCACCCTGCGAGGGGGGCGGCGGCGCCGGGAGCCGGGCGCGCCAGGTCAGCGCTGGGCGGCCTCCTCGGTGGCCGTGGGAGCGCCGCCGAGGTCGGGGTGGTCGGGACGGCGCTGCTCGATCGTCTCGTCGGTCCCGGCCTGCGAGCCGCCGGTCGTGCCGCCGGTCTCGCCCGGGGTCGCGTCCTGCGCCCCGTCGGCCGCGGCGCCCGGCTTCTCGTCGAGGTAGACGAGGTCCTGGGGCTTGTGGTGCTCCAGGGCCCTGCGGGCGATGATCTGCTGCTGGGTCACGGCGCGCTCGGAGCGGCCGCGGCCCAGGAACGTGATCGTCCACTTGAGCAGCGTGGTCACCCGGTTCTTGAAGCCGACCAGGTACAGCAGGTGCACCGCCAGCCACAGCACCCAGGCGAAGAACCCGCCGAACTTGAGCTTGCCGACCGACGCCACCGCGTTGAAGCGGCTGATCGTCGCCATCGAGCCCTTGTCCTTGTACGAGAACGCGACGCCGGTCTCCTGGCCCGTCAGCCCGCGGCGGATCTCGCGCGCCACGTGCTGCCCGCCCTGGATCGCCACCTGCGCCACGCCCGGGAGGCCGTCGAGGGCGGCCATGTCGCCGACGACGTGCACCTCGGGGTGCCCGGGCAGCGACAGGTCCGGCTGCACCTTGATGCGCCCGGCCCGGTCGAGCTCGGCGCCGGACTGCTCGGCGAGCAGGGACCCGAGCGGGCTGCCCTGGACCCCGGCCGCCCACACCTTGGCGCGGGCCTCGATGCGCCGGGTCGTGCCGTCCTTGTCCTTGACCTCGATGCCGTGGCGGTCGACGTCGGTGACCATGGTGCCGAGCTGGATGTCGACGCCCATCTGCGTGAGCTTGCGGTGCGCCTTCTCGCCGAGCTCCTCCGCGAAGCCGGGGAGCACGCGGGGCGCGGCGTCGACGAGGACGACCTTGGCGCGCGTCGGGTCGATCCGGCGGAAGTCCCGGCGCAGCGTCTGCTTGGACAGCTCGGCGATCTGCCCGGCCATCTCCACGCCCGTCGGCCCCGCGCCCACGACGACGAAGGTGAGCAGGCGCTCCTCCTCCGACTCGTCCCAGGCGAGCTCGGCCATCTCGAACGCGCCGAAGATCCGGCCGCGCAGCTCGAGGGCGTCGTCGATGGACTTCATGCCGGGCGCGAACCGGGCGAACTGGTCGTTGCCGAAGTACGACTGGCCGGCGCCCGCGGCGACCACGAGGTGGTCGTAGCTGGTGACGGTCTGCCGGTCCAGCACCTGGGAGGTGACGGTCCGGGCGGTGAGGTCGATCCCGGTGACGTCGCCGAGCAGCACGGTGGCGTTCTGCTGGTCGTTGAGGATCTCGCGCGTCGAGGGGGCGATGTCGCCCTCGGACAGGATCCCGGTCGCCACCTGGTACAGCAGCGGCTGGAACAGGTGGTGGGTGGTGCGGGAGATGAGCGTGACGTCCACGTCGGCCTTGCGCAGCCCCTGGGTCGCGAACAGCCCGCCGAAGCCCGAGCCGATGACGAGGACGTGCGGGCGCCCGGTCGTGGTGCGCCGCGGGGCGGCGGGGGTGTCGTGCGTCTGCACGGTGCTCATGCGGACCTCCGGAGGTCTCGTCGAGGTGCCCAGGGTGTCAGCAGCCGGCCCGCCAGGCGAGCGGTCGGCGCGGCCGTGTCCCCGGTACCGGCCGTGCCTGCCACCCTCGTCGGGTGACCGGCACCCTCCTGGTACCCGTCGCAGGGCGGCGCACACCGCTCCTGCTCGCCGTCTACGGCACGCTCCGGCGCGGCTGCCGCAACGCCGGCGTGCTCGCCGGCTGCCGGCACCTGGGCGACGGCGAGGTCGCCGGGACCCTCCACGAGGTGTCGGTGCCCCGCGAGCAGCTGGGCTACGGCTACCCGCTGCTCGTCCTCGACGACGCCCCCGGGCCGGCGGGTGCCGGCGGGCGGGTGCGGGTCGAGGTGTACGGGGTCGACGACCCGGCGACGCTGCTCGCGCTGGACGAGCTCGAGGACTACGACCCCGACGACCCGTCGGGCTCGGAGTACGTCCGCGTGGTCGTGCCGCTGCTCTCGGGCTGGCCGGGGGCGCCGGAGCAGGTCCAGGTGTACGTCCACGCCGGGGAGCCGTCCCGTCGGGGGCCGGTGCTGCCCGGGGGCGACTGGTACCTGCACGCGGGCGAGCGGGCCTGAGCCGACCGGTGCCCGGCCCTGTCCGGCACGGGCCGGCCGGGCTGCGGTAGACATCCCCCATGAGCGCACGCGCGGGTGTCGGAGTCGTCGGGCTGGCCGTCATGGGCAGCAACCTCGCGCGGAACCTCGCGCGCAACGGGCACACGGTGGCCCTGTGGAACCGGACGCAGGAGAAGACCACGGCCCTGGTGGAGGCCCACGGCCACGAGGGCGACTTCGTCCCCAGCGAGGAGCTGGCCGACTTCGTCGCGTCGCTCACCACGCCCCGCTGCGTCATCGTCATGGTGCAGGCGGGACCGGGCACCGACGCGGTCGTCGACGCGGTGGCCGAGCTGCTCGAGCCGGGCGACATGGTCGTCGACGGCGGCAACGCGCTGTTCGGCGACACGATCCGCCGCACCGAGGCGCTGGAGGCCAAGGGGCTGCACTTCGTCGGCGCCGGGGTGTCCGGCGGCGAGGAGGGCGCCCTCAACGGTCCCTCGATCATGGTCGGCGGGTCCGACGAGGCCTACGAGACGCTCGGGCCGATCGTCGAGAGCATCGCCGCGGTCGTCGACGGCACGCCGTGCGCGGCGCACCTGGGCACCGACGGCGCCGGGCACTTCGTCAAGATGGTCCACAACGGCATCGAGTACGCCGACATGCAGCTCATCGGCGAGGCGTACGACCTGCTCCGCAACGTCGCCGGGCTCTCCCCGTCCGCCATCTCCGAGATCTTCGTCGGCTGGAACTCCGGCGAGCTCGACTCCTTCCTCATCGAGATCACCGCCGACGTGCTCGCCCAGGTCGACGCCTCGACGGGGCAGCCGTTCGTCGACGTCGTGCTCGACCAGGCCGGCATGAAGGGCACCGGGACGTGGACCGTCCAGACGGCCCTCACGCTCGGGACCCCGGTGAGCGGGATCGCCGAGGCCGTCTTCGCCCGCGCGCTGTCCAGCCACCGCGAGACCCGCGACGCCGTCCAGGCCGCGTACGGCACGACCAGCGGGTCCACCGTGCCGGTCCCCGACGACGTCGACGCCTTCGTCGAGCAGGTCCGCCGCGCGCTGTACGCGTCCAAGATCGTCAGCTACGCCCAGGGCTTCGACATGCTCGCCGCCGGTGCCCTGCTCCACGGCTGGTCGCTCGACATGGGCCAGATCGCCACCATCTGGCGCGGCGGCTGCATCATCCGGGCCCGCTTCCTCGACCGGATCACCGAGGCCTACGCCGCCGACCCGGCCCTGGTCAGCCTGCTCAGCGCACCCGTGTTCGTCGAGGCGCTCCAGGGCGCGGACGCGGCCTGGCGCCAGGTCGTGTCCACGGCGGCGCTGTCCGGGGTGCCGACGCCGGGCTTCGCCGCCGCGCTCGCCGCGTTCGACGGCTCGCGCCGCGACCGGCTGCCCGCCGCCCTGGTCCAGGGCCAGCGCGACCTGTTCGGCGCCCACACCTACCGACGCGTCGACCGCGAGGGCACCTTCCACGTCATGTGGGGCGAGGACCGGCGCGAGACCGAGGTCTGAGGGTGGCGACCGCGGGGTTCACCGGGCCGCCGGCCCCGCCGGGGCGCGACGTCGCGCTCGTCGGCGGCCGCGTGGTGCCCGGCGTGGGCCCCGCGGTCGAGCGGGGGACCGTGCTCGTCCTCGACGGGCGGGTGGCCGCCGTGGGGCCGGTCGACGAGGTGGACGTCCCCGACGGCGTCCCCGTCCACGACACCACGGGCCGCTGGGTGCTGCCGGGCTTCGTCGAGGTCCACGCGCACGTCGGCATCTTCGAGGACGGCGAAGACTGGCCCGGCCGCGACCACAACGAGATGACGTCGCCCGTCACCGCGCACCTGCGGGCGCTCGACGCCGTCAACCCCGCCGACATCGCCTTCGTCGACGCCCTCGGGGGCGGCGTGACGTCCGTCGTGGTCAAGCCGGGCTCGGGCAACGTCGTGGGCGGCCGCACGGTGGCGCTCAAGACGTGGGGCCGCACCGTGGACCAGATGTGCTTCCGGGAGCCGGCGAGCATCAAGAGCGCCCTCGGGGAGAACCCCAAGCGGGTCCACGGGGACAAGGGGAAGCTGCCCAGCACGCGGATGGGCGTCGCCGCCGTGCTGCGCGAGGCGCTGGCCCGGGCCCGCCACCACCGCGCCCAGCTCGACCGTGCCGCCGCCGAGGGCACCGCGCCGCCGGCGCCGGACCCCGCGTCGGAGACGCTGCTGCTCGCGCTGGAGGACGGCCTGCCCTGGTGCCAGCACGCGCACCGCGCCGACGACATCGCCACGGCGCTGCGACTGGCCGCCGAGCACGGCTACCGGCTCGTGCTCAACCACGCCACGGAGGGCCACCTGCTCGCCGCCGAGCTCGCCGCGGCGGGGGTGCCGTGCGTGGTGGGCCCGACCCTGGGCTCCCGCAGCAAGGTGGAGCTGCGCGGGCGCACCCTGCGCACCCCGGCCCTGCTCCACGAGGCCGGCGTCGAGGTGGCGCTCACCACCGACCACCCGGTCGTGCCCGTCGCCTTCCTCGTCCACGAGGCGACGTTCGCGGTCAAGGAGGGCCTGCCCGCCGACGTCGCGCTGCAGGCGATCACCGTCAACCCGGCGCGCTTCCTCGGCCTGGACGACCGGGTGGGGTCGCTGCAGGTCGGCCTGGACGGCGACGTCGTGGTGTGGGACGGCGACCCGCTCGACGTCATGAGCCGCGCGCTCACGACGTACGTCGAGGGCCGCCGCGTCTACGACTTCGACGTCGAGGAGATGGTGGGCCGCGCGGCCGACCCGTGGTCGTGAGCCCGTCGCCGTGACCGGCCCGGACGAGCCGGCCCCCGCGCGGCGCCGGTGGCTCCCCGCCGCCGCCGTGCTCCTGACGGTCGGGGCCGGTGGCGCGCTGGGAGGGGCCGCGCGGGTGTGGGCCGGGCTCGTGGTCCCGCAGACCGGTGTCCCGGGCTGGGCGGTGCTCGTGGCGGTCAACGTCCTCGGCGCCCTGGCCATGGGGCTGGTCGTCGGCCGCGGCGGCGCGCTCGCCCGCCCCGCCGTGACGACCGGGGTGCTCGGCGGGTTCACGTCGTTCTCCGGCTGGGTGCTCGACGTCCTCCGCCTGCTCGGCCCGGCCCCGGTCCTGGCCGTGGCGCTGCTCGTCGCGGTGCCCGTCGCGACGGTGTCCGCGTGCATGGTGGGCCTGCTGGTCGGCGGCCGCGCGGCCGGCCGCACCGACCTGGGCCGCACCGACGCTGGTCGCACCGACGACGGCTACGCCGATGCGGGCCGCAGAGACCCGGGGAGCCCGGCGTGACGGGCCTGGACCAGGGCGTCGGGACCGGCCTCGTCGTGGCCCTGCTGGCCGCGCTCGTGGTCGGCGCCGGCCTCGGCTCGGTGCTGCGCGCCGTCGTCCTGGCGCGGGTCGGGGCCTCGCCCGGACCGCG
>NZ_JBBEOI010000203.1 GCF_037860755.1 Aquipuribacter hungaricus
GGCACCAGGACGGGCACCAGTTCCAGGTCGGCTTCAACTGCGCCCCGCCCGAGCTGCTCGGCGCGGTGGGGCTGCTGCGCTCGGCGGTCGAGGGGACGGCGGGGCTGCCCGCCGAGGCCGGCCCGGCCCGCCAGGAGCAGCTCGCGCGCGTGGCCCGCGACCGCGACGCCGGGGTCGCCCTGTGGCAGGCGGGGGCGACGAGGCTCGACGGCCTCGTGCTGGACGCCGGCGGCGAGCACACCCACCTGTTCCTGGCCCCCGACGGCGACCCGAGATCCGTGCCAAGAGAGTTCCAGGAGCCGGACGAGGACTGACGCGGCCGCCGGTCAGCGGCGCCGGCCGAGGCTCCGCAGCGTCCTCGCCATCTCCTCGCCGAACGCCTTCTGCAGCACGGCCGGGTCGAACGCGACCGTGCTCACCAGGTCGTCGCTGCCGTAGCGGCGGCACACCGTGATCCACGCGCCGCCCATCGCCGCGGTGACCGACGACGCCACCGCCGCGCCGACGAGCCCGCCGGCCACGGTCCCGGCGCCCGGGATCATCTTCACCAGGCCGGACGCGATCGAGCGCCCGGCCTGGGTCGTCGCGGCCACCGACGCCATGGCCAGCAGGGTCGCCCGGTCGACGGGTACGTTGTGCAGCAGCGCGATCCTGCTCATCATCCGCAGCTGGATCAGGACCAGCAGGACGGCGTCAGCGAACGGGATCGGCGTCGCCGCGGCCGCGGCGGCCTGGGCGGCTGCCGCGGCGACGACTTTTCCCGCCTCTGCCGCCTTCGCCTCGGGGCTCACGCGCTGGGCGGCCACGAACGCCGCCTCGACCCCGGCGGGGGCGGCGGTGCGGGTCTGCTCGACGAGCTCGGGCAGGCCGTGGGCGGGCCACCCGGCGAAGCTGTCGCCCAGCGCCATCACCGGCCAGGCGCGTCCGCCGACCACCGGCAGCCCCATCGCCTGGATCGCGTGGTGGAAGGCGACGGCGTCGGGGTGGTTCCGCCCGTCGAGCCGGGGCACGCGGGTCATGACGAGGAGCACCGGGATGCCGAGCCGGTCGAGCTCCTCGATGACGGCGCGCTCGCCGTCCTGCAGGCGGAGGTCGGCCGCCTGCACGCAGAACCACGCGACGTGGATCTGCTCCTCGGCCGGACGGGTCCGCGAGTGGGCGACCAGGGCGCGCAGGTCCGCGAGCAGCTCCTCGGTGTCCTCGCCGACCTCGATGCCCTTGGTGTCGACGACCGCCAGGCCGACGCCCTCCCGGCTGTACAGGTGGCTGGTCTGCGTGACCGGCGCGCCGATGCCCGTCTCGGCCAGGCTCTCGCCGAACACGGCGTTGACCAGCGTCGACTTGCCGACCCCCGTCCGGCCGAGCACGACGACGGTGAAGCGGCCGAGCGACGCGGCCTCCTGGGCGAAGGCGGCGCGGAAGCCGTCGTCGTGGACCGGGCTCACCGGCAGGGCCCGGTCCGCCGGGCCGCCGGGCTGCCCTGGGCGCAGGTCGGCGCGGGCGTCGGCGCGTGCGGTGTCCGGTGGTCGGCGGGGGTCACGGCGACCATGATGCCCGGATGGTCCAGTCGGTCGAGCTGCTCCTGGACGCCGACCTGGACGCCCGGGTCCGCGCGCAGTGGCGCGCCCTCGTCGAGGCCGGTCTGCCGAGCCTCGGCCGCCACACCGGGGCCACCAACGCCCCGCACGTCACCCTGACGGTGGCCTCCGGTGTCGGGCCCGCCCACGAGGACGCGCTCGCCGACGCGCTGCCGCCCGCGGACCTGCCGCTGCCGCTCCTGCTCGGCGGCTACGTCGTCTTCGGCAGCCACAAGCACGTGCTGGCGCGCCTGGTCGTGCCCTCGGCCCGGCTGCTCGACCTCCACGCGCGCGCCGCGTCCGCGTGGGCCGACGCCCTCGAGGTCGCCCCGACCGGCCTGCCCGGCCGCTGGACGCCGCACGTCACGCTCGCCTCGCACCTCACCGACACCCAGCTGGGGCAGGCGCTCACGGCGCTGCGCGGCCTGGACGAGGCGGTCCACGACGGGACCGGGTCCGCCGTCGAGGTCCGCCGCTGGGACGGCACGGCCAAGGAGGCCTGGGCCCTGCACGGCTGAGCCCGGGCGGCGGCGCCGGGCGCTGGGCGCGGCCCCGGGGTCGCGGGCGCTCAGCCGGTCCAGGGCGCGAGCGCGGTCCGGACCCGCTTCTCGCTCACCGGGTGCGCGGTGCCGAGCTGCTGGGCGAACACCGACACCCGCAGCTCCTCGACCATCCAGCGCACGTCGAGCAGCGCGGCGGGCACCGGCGCCCCGGCGGGCAGGGCGTCGACGACGTCGAGGTAGGCGTCGTAGGCGGGCAGCACCCGGTCCAGGAGCTGCAGGTCGCGCTGCGGGCCCGCCTCGGCCGCGTCGAGGCGCCGCTCGACGGCGGCCAGGTAGCGCAGCACGTGCGGCAGCCGGTCGACGCCGGTCGCCAGCACGAAGCCCGGCCCGACGAGCCAGTCGACCTGGGCGCGGACGTCGGCGACGGTCTCGGCGAGCGCGGGCTGGCGCAGCCGGGACACCCGGTCGCGGACCCCGTGCGCCGCGGACAGCACCCGGGCCACGGTGCGCACCACGTCCTCGGTCACCGGGTGGACGTCGGCGCGGACCAGCTCGCGCAGCGCGTCGACGGCGGCGGCGTCCCGGACGCCCCAGGTGCCGTCGGGGCGGTGGCGCCGGACCAGGGCGGTGACCGCCGTGGCCAGGCAGTCCTCGAGGGTGGCCAGCACGTCCGGGTACGGCGTCCACGACAGCGCCAGGCGGGTCGGCACGTCGAGGCCCTTGGTGATCGCGGCGATCGGCGAGCGCAACCCGAGCACGACCGCGCGCCGCACGCCCCGGTCGTGCGCGACGACCGCGTCGGCCCGGGCGGACATCACCCGGACGCCGAGCGTCGTGCCCTCGTCGACGAACGCCGGCCAGCCGCGGACCTCGTGCCCGGCGAGGCGCCGCTCGACCACCTCGGGCAGCGGCTCGGCGGGGGCGACGGTGAGGCCGCGCCGCTCCATCGACGACGTGGCCCGGGTGAGGGAGTCCTGGGCGCGGGTGGACAGCCGGCGGCGGAGCTCCTCGACGTCGGCGCCCTCGGCCAGGACCGTCCCGCCGGCGTCGACGACCCGGACGTGGGGGCGCAGGTGCGACGGCAGCGAGGCCGGGTCGAGGTCGCCGGCGGACACCACGGGGCCGCCCAGGCCGGTGAGGGCGCGGGCGACCACGTCGACGACCGCCCCGCGCGGGGCCGCGCCGTCCGGCGACACCTGCCGCAGCACGAGCGCCGCGTGGTCCGGGGCCGGCGCGAACGAGCGGCGCAGCGCCTTGGGCAGCGAGCGGACCAGGGCGGTGACGAGCTCCTCGCGCAGCCCGGGGACGAGCCAGCCGATGGCGTCCGCGTCCACCGCGGCGAGCACCTGCTCCGGGACGGTGACCGTGACGCCGTCGTCCGGCGCACCGGGGGAGAACACGTACGACAGCGCCAGCGCGACCGTGCCCTCCAGGTGGGGCACCTCCAGCGTGTCAGGGAACTGCTCGACGGCAGGTCCGCCGCCGGAGCCGGTCATCACGTCGGCCCGGGTCATGGTGAGCAGGTCCGGCGTCTCGTGCCGGGCCTGCTTCCACCAGGCGTCGAAGTGCCGGGCGGACACCACGTCGGCCGGGACCCGGGCGTCGTAGAAGGCGTAGACGGCGGTGTCGTCGACGACCACGTCGCGGCGGCGGGTGCGCTCCTCGATCTGGCGGACCTCGGCCATGAGCGACTCGTTCGCGGCGAGGAAGGCGTGCCGGGACTCCCAGTCCCGCTCCACGAGGGCGTGCCGGACGAACAGCTCGCGCGCCAGGCCCGGGTCGACCCGGGCGTAGCCGACCGTGCGCGCCGCGACGAGCGGGATGCCGTACAGCGTGACCTTCTCCGTCGCCTCGACCTGCCCGCGGCCGGCGTTCCAGCGGGGCTCGGAGTACGTGCGGCGGACCAGGTGCCCGGCCACGGGCTCGACCCAGTCAGGGTCGATGACGGCGCAGTCGCGCGCGAACAGCCGGGCGGTCTCGACGAGCTCGGTGGCCATCACCCAGCGCGGCCCGGCGTTCTTGGCCCGCCCGGCGCCGGCGGTCCCCGCGGGACGGGGGCGCGGCAGGACCGACCCGGGCGCGACCGAGAAGCGTGCGCCGCGGGCACCGAGGTAGTCGGTGGCGTCGCCCTCGCGGAACCCGATGTGCGACAGCAGCCCCGGGAGCATCGCCCGGTGGACGGTCTCGGCGACCGAGGCCTCGAACTCGGCGAACGCTGCGGCGTCGGCCCCGCGGCGCGGCTCGTCCTCCTCGCGCAGCGCCCCGTTCGGCCCGAGCCCTGCCTCCTTGCACACCTGGCGGAGCTGGCCGTCCAGGTCGAACCATTCCCGCACCCGGGCGTGGTGCAGGTGCTCGGCCAGGCACATCCGCCGGAACGCCGAGCTGCTCAGCTCGTCGCGGCGCGAGCGCAGGTAGCGCCACATGGCGAGCCGGGTGAGCAGGTCCGAGCCGTCGACGCGGAACCGGCGGTGGGCGAGCTCGGCGCGGGCCTCGTCGTCGGCGGGCCGCTGCCGCACGTCGATGATCGACAGCCCGGCCACGACGGCGCGGACCTCGTCCAGGCAGCCGAGCCGGTCGGCCTCCAGCAGCATCCGGCCCAGCCGCGGGTCCACCGGCAGCCGCGCCAGGGTGCGCCCGGTGGCGGTGAGCCGTCGGGAGCGGGTGACCCGGCCGCGCTCGTCCTGCTCCAGCTGCTCGTCGACCGCCCCGAGCTCCTCGAGCAGGGCCAGGCCGTCCTTGACCTGGCGCGGGTCCGGCGGGTCGAGCCAGTCGAGCTCCTCGACGTCGTCGATGCCCAGGCTCGTCAGCTGCAGCAGCACCGAGGCCAGGTTGGTGCGGCGGACCTCCGGCTCGGTGAACTCCGGCCGGGAGTCGTGGTCGGCCTCGCCGTAGAGCCGGACGGCGATGCCGGGGGCCAGGCGGCCCGAGCGGCCGGCGCGCTGGGTGGCGCTAGCCTGGCTGACCGGCTCGATCGGCAGCCGCTGCACCTTGGTCCGCAGCGAGTACCGGCTGATCCGGGCCAGGCCGGTGTCCACGACGTAGCGGATGCCGGGCACGGTGAGCGAGGTCTCGGCGACGTTGGTGCTGACGACGACCCGGGTGCCGGTGTGCGGGGCGAAGATGCGGTGCTGGTCCGCGGCGGACAGCCGGGCGAACAGCGGCAGCACCTCCAGGCCCAGGACCGCGCCGGACAGCTCGCGGGTGAGCGCGTCGCACGCCTCGCGGATCTCGCGCTCGCCGGAGCAGAACACGAGCACGTCGCCGTCGCCCTCGGTCAGCAGCTCGGTGACCGCGTCGACGATGGCCTGCGGCTCGTCCCGGTCGTCGGCGGGGTCCGCCTCGTCCCCGGAGTAGGGCCGGTACCGGATGTCGACGGGGTAGGTCCGCCCGGACACCTCGACGACGGGCGCCCCGCCGAAGTGGTCGGCGAAGCGCTGCGGGTCGATGGTCGCGCTGGTGATGACCAGGTGCAGGTCGGGGCGCTGGGGCAGCAGGCGGTGCAGGTAGCCGAGCAGGACGTCGACGTTGAGCGACCGCTCGTGGGCCTCGTCGACGATGATCGTGTCGTAGCGGCGCAGCATCGGGTCGCGCTGGATCTCCGCCAGCAGGATGCCGTCGGTCATCACCTTGAGCAGCGTCGAGGGCCCGGTGGAGTCGGTGAACCGGACCGCGAAGCCGACGTGCTCGCCCAGCGGCGTGCCGACCTCCTCCGCGATCCGCTCGGCGACCGAGCGCGCGGCGATCCGGCGGGGCTGGGTGTGGCCGATGAGACCGGTGGTGCCGCGGCCCGCCTCGAGGGCGAGCTTGGGCAGCTGGGTGGTCTTGCCCGAGCCGGTGGCGCCCGCGACGACGACCACCTGGTTCTCGCGGATGAGCCGGACGAGCTCCTCGCGCCGGCCGGTGACCGGCAGCTCCTCGGGGTAGCGAAGCGGCGGCAGAGTGGCGCGGGCCGCGGCGAGGCGCTCGACCTGGCGCTGAGCCTGGTGCTCGCCGCGGCGCGGGCGGTCGGGGCGGTTCGGGCGGCCGGTACCGCCGGTGCCGGGGCTGTCCGTGCGGGAGCTCTCGGAGCGGGGGGTGTCCGTGCGGCGGCCGTCGGTACGAGAGTTGTCGGTGCGGGAGCTCTCGGCGCGGGGGGCGCGGCGCGGGCGATCGCCCGTCACGGCCGCAGCGTCGGGTCCCGTGCCGGGAGCGGCGGCACCGTCCTGCGTGCCGACCGCGCCGCCCGTGCCGCCTGTGCCACCGGTCCCGCGCGCACCACCGCGCCCGCCGCGACGGCGGGGGGGCCGACGACGCG